>NZ_JCAQHY010000165.1:0-92385 GCF_059621045.1 Vagococcus sp. WN80Y | reverse complement strand
AAATAAGCGATCAAACAAGACTAATTCTCCCAATAAACTAAAAAACAGAAGACTGAAAATCATTTTTACGATTTTCGGTCTTCTATTTTATTTATCCTGAGACTTATGTCCCAAGCTCTTCTTCATGTAAATTATATGACAAAGGTGTTCTAAAAGTAATTAATCCTCGATTAATTATTGTTGGGTACTGGTTATTTTAGCTTTTATGGTAGCCATGATTTCATCACTTAAAATGTTAATTCCAGCTGATTCAAGGACATATTTTGCAGCCGACGTTTTGTCCCAAAAGGAGGTTTCATCAGTCGGATATAAAGCAGTAGTAAACCAAGTAATCAATAGGAAAATGATGATTTCTGCCATTTGTTTGGGATAAGGGGTCTGTATCGAGCCGTCTTCATTTCCTTCAACAATCAGTTGTTCAATATAAGGGGCAATGATCTCGTTATTGTTTCTAGTATGTCTCATAAAAAGTTTGGGGTTATCCAAAAGTGTGTGACTAGTGCGAAAAGCTGTCAGCGTTTCTTCATTTGATAACCCTTCTAGAAAAAGTAACTGGAGTTTTTCTAGACCATTTAGTTCAGCGTTACGAGTAATTTTTTCAATTGTCGCGGGATTTAGGATGAAACGTTTCACGACAGCATCGACAATGTCATCTTTGGATTGAAAATGATGATAAATGGCGCCACGGGTTAGTCCGTCTAATTCATTCACGATATCTTGGATAGAGGTTTTTTCATAGCCTTTTTGCTTAAATAGACGGGTTGAAGCGTCTAAAATATCATTAATAGTCTCTTCAGAATTGTAGCGTTGAGTCATTTAGTTAAAACTCCTTCCAGTGTCTTTCTATAAGTATACTATGGAATAAGTCAGATGTGTTACCTTAGCTTTGTTAAAAAAAATGAGAAAATTTCATAAATGTTAACATAATGCTAATTTAAAGCAGTAAGTATGCTATAATTTTTACATTATTAAAGTAGGTGGGGAAAAACATTAATGGAAAATAAAGAGCAACACTATGGACTGATGACGGCCGTCACGATGATTGTTGGCATCTGTATCGGTTCCGGTATCTTTTTTAAGGCTGACGACATTCTGCGAATGACTGGAGGCAATGTTCTTCTTGGGGTATTAGTACTCTGTATTGGCGCGTTTAGTATTATTTTTGGTAGTATTAGTTTAACGGAATTATCAATTAGAACCGATAAAAGTGGTGGCTTGGTCGGTTATTTTGAAGCATTTATTTCACCAAAGATGGCCAGTGCATTTGGTTGGTTTCAGACTTTTTTGTACTATCCGACAATTAATGTGGTGGTTGCATGGGCAGCAGGGATTTATACTTTGATTATTTTAGGATTACCTAATAATTTGGAGTGGCAAGTGCTTATAGGTCTGGTGTATATTTTGATTATTTACGGTATGAATTTTATTTCCTTAAGATTAGGTGGCTATTTTCAAATTGTGTCAACCTATGTTAAATTAGTGCCATTGATTGGGATTGCTTTAATTGGCTTCTTTTGGACAAAAGGTCATCCAGAAATCCCAGCCGATTTAACGGCAGTACCTTTGACCAATGTTGGTTGGGGATGGTTGGCGGCTCTAGCGCCTGTTGCGTTTTCTTATGATGGTTGGCCAATTTCAACGAGTATTACAAATGAGATTAAAAATCCGAAACGGACGATGCCTCTGGCTTTAACAATCGGTCCGTTGATTGTCTTAGCAGTGTATGTCACTTATTTTCTGGGAATGAATAAGATGCTCGGCTCTGAGTACATACTAGCGGCGGGTGATCAGGCAGTCTATGCAGTAGGTGAGTGGCTGATGGGACCAAGTGGCGGCACGATAATTACTTTGTTTGTGATTATCTCGGTTTTAGGTGTAACAAATGGTGTAACATTAGGAAATCTGCGGATGCCTCAAGCTCTAGCGAGTAAAGGAATGATTCCTCAGGCTGAAAAAATAGCTAAGATAGATTTTAAGAAACAATTATCTTTTGCCTCTTTCGGTGTCTCATTAGGTTGTTCCTTATTTTGGATGTTGATTCATTACTTGACACAGAAGACAGGAATTTTAGCCGGTGGCGATATTAGTGAAATAGCGATAGTTTTTGGCTATATGTGCTATCCGATTCTCTATATTAAAATTATCCGTATGAAAATTAAAGGAGAGATAAAAAGCACCTTTAAAGGCTTAATTGCCCCTATTTTTGGTGTGCTAGGTAGTTTGATTATTGTGGTTGGGGGGATTGTCTCTAATCCGCAATATGTACCAATTTTTATTCTTATTTGCTTCTTATTCTGCTTAGCGGGCTATCTTTATTATCAGAAAAGAGCTAACTAACATAATTGAACCACCTCAGTTACTTTAGAAATAAAGTAGCTGAGGTGGTTTTTTTTGATAGTAGAAATATTAATCTTGTTCGTCTGAATCAGGACCACGAAAAGGAAAATCTCTGCGGGGGTCAAAATCAGCATGAGAACCAAAGCCAGATCGAGGATCAAAGTCGTGAGGGGCTGGTTGGTCAGGCATTGGTCTATGACCGCCAAAACCGGGCATACCCATTCGTGGATCAAAGGCACCTCTTGGACCTCGCCGAGGGCGCCCACCAAATCCACGTCGTGGGTCTTTGGGAACTTCTTTTTCCAACTCGGTAATTAATTTGGTCATTATCTGACCAAATTGTTGTTGCTCAAGTTCTGTTAGATGATCAAAAATTGTTTGTTCAGTTTGAGGTTCTGCTAGAGCATCAGCTG
Organism: Vagococcus sp. WN80Y; assembly: GCF_059621045.1. Taxonomy (NCBI): domain Bacteria; kingdom Bacillati; phylum Bacillota; class Bacilli; order Lactobacillales; family Enterococcaceae; genus Vagococcus; species Vagococcus sp. WN80Y. The sequence continues at coordinate 89,635 of NZ_JCAQHY010000165.1, read as the reverse complement.
CTTTTTTTCCTTCCTCTGTTAACGTAATGGTCATAATTCGCCGATCCTGCTCTGAGGGTTCTCGGGTAATAAAGCCAGCATTTTCCAATTTCGCTAATAGCTCGCCAAGTGACTGAGGACGCATGTCTAATAAGTATGAGAGTTCTTTTTGAGTAATCACTGGTTGGAGATTTAAAAGGCTCAGTACTCGCCCTTGCCCCTTGTGAGGATTAGCCGCTAGACCTTGGCCGTGTCTCTTTTTTTGAAAGTGGCGGTGCATCAACGATTCTAGAGTAATAAAGCGCTCAGTTAATTCTTCGCTTGTGTATAATGGTTCGTCTGTCATAAAAATTCCTCCTAATAGTATAGTCAGTTTAATATAATCAGGTACCTGTATATTCACATTGTAAAGGTACCTGATTAATTTGTCAAGGTGAATGTTTTTCCTATTTTTTTTCATAGGTATAAAATGGTGAACTAATATAGAAACAGATTTTTTCATTTGTATTGTTGCTGAAACTATTAAAATAATTCGCTTGACAATTTAGACAGGTACCTTTACAATTCAATTCAGTAAGGTACCTGTCTAAATAAATAAGGTGAAGAACCTGCATAGGTGATCTTCATCTGAAATGAGTGATGAATGATGATGAAATTAGTGAAATACGTATCCAAAGGAGCGGTAATTGCTGCTTTATTTTTTTTAGTTATCCAAGTAGGGACGTCACTTTATCTTCCCTATTTAACAGCAGATATGGTGAATAAAGGTGTTTTAGGAGGAAATGGTGACGTTATTTGGCATCAGGGAAGAGTGATGATTCTTCTTACTATTATCAGCTTACTTGCTGCCTATCTTAATACGGTGATTGCTTCACGAGTGTCCTTCAAGTTCGGTAATCGATTGCGAGAATTGGTTTATCAGAAGGTGCTAAGTTTTTCTAGGGAGGATTACGATCATTTTGGTACCTCATCACTGATTACGCGTAATATCACAGATGTCAGTCAAGTTCAAAATTTGGTGTCAATGTGTCTAAAATTTTTAGTTCTTGCGCCACTTTATTTAATCGGTGGTATCACATTGACTTATTTATTGAGTCCAAAATTGGCATTGGTTTGCTTAGCTGTGTTACCAGTTCTAGTTGTGGCGGCAATCGTCGTTCATAAGATTGCTAATCCTCTGTATGAAAAAATGCAACAAACAGTGGATCGGTTGAATGCGATATTTCGCGAGGGCATAACGGGAGCCAAAGTCATTCGGGCATTTAATCAAGAAACCTTAGAAGAACGCAATTATCAGGCAAGTAATCAAACCTATCAAAAAGTATCGATTAAAGCAGGGACGATTATGAGTGTGTTTATTCCATTAATTAGCTTGGTGATGAATTTGACGACCTTGGTGGTATTATGGATTGGGAGTCATGATGTTGTTAATGGAATTAGTGAAATCGGAACAATTATGGCTGTCTTAACCTATACAGGACAAATTTTAATGGGTTTTGCGATATTAACAAGTGTTATTCTAGCTGTTCCCAAAGGACAAGTTTCTGCTAAGCGTATCAATGAAGTATTGGAAATGGCGCCACAACGACCTGCTAACAAACAGTCAGAAGTATCTGAAAATGTCGCATCAGGTCTAGTTTTAGAAAAGGTTAGCTTTAGCTATCCGGGAGCGACTAAAGCCGTTTTAGAAGAGGTCAGTTTTAAAGCAAAACCCGGTCAAGTTCTAGCGATAATTGGCGGCACGGGGGATGGAAAGTCGACCTTACTACAGTTGCTTAATCGAGAATACGACCCAACGGCTAGTCAACTGTATTGGCAACAACGACCACTTGACTCAATAGAACGTCGTGCATTGAATGAAGAAATTAGTGTAACGCCGCAGAAAGCGACTCTTTTTCGAGGAACGATTCGGTCTAATTTATTATTGGCAAAAGCAGATGCTACAGAAGCAGAGCTGTGGCGAGCACTGGACTTGGCGGAAGCTCGTCAATTTGTGAGCAACTTACCATCTGGTCTAGACAGTCAAGTAGAAGCGGGCGGGGATAATTTTTCTGGCGGACAAAAGCAGCGTCTGTGTATTGCGAGGACCCTACTTACAGAAGCTGCTATTTATATTTTTGATGATTCCTTTTCGGCTTTAGATTTTAAGACTGATCGAGCGATTCGTTTAGGATTAAAAGAGGCCTTAGCAGACAAGTTAACAATTATTGTAGCACAACGAGTTAATACAATTGTTGAAGCAGATGTTATTGTTGTTTTGGATCAGGGGAAGGTAGTTGGAACGGGAACCCATATGGAATTACTCGCAAAAAATGAGGTATACCAAGAAATTGTAGCGTCACAAATGGAAGAAGAGGTGGCAGCATGAACAAACAAAATGAAGCCAATGGCAAAGAAATGACCCGTACCATGACCCGTCTGTTAGGATATCTTAAAGGAAGCCGCTATTTATTGTTAGTTGCGTTAGTATTAGCCATTACTGGAACGTTATTTCAAGTTATAATGCCAAAAATGTTAGGGAATAGCACCACACTGATTTTCGACAGTTTAGGTAGTCAGGCATTCTCTTATACACCATTATTAAAGCAACTATTGTTAGTCGCAAGTTTAATGCTGGGGATTTTTATGATGACATTTTTGCAACAACGTTTGATGTTGGTGATTAGTCAGCGTGTTATTTTTAGCTTGCGGCAACAATTAAAAATCAAGATGAATCACTTGCCGATTAGTTACTTGGAACGACAAGCAAAAGGGAAGTTGATGTCGATTGCCATCAATGACCTGGAAAACATTGTCACGACGCTACAATCGGGTTTAACAGACATGATGAGTAGTTTTGTGATGTTAGTAGGAGTCTTTATTTTCATGCTGACCATCAGTTGGCAGCTTACGTTAGTTGCGCTGCTTTTAATTCCCGCTAGTCTTGTGGTGATGAAAGTATTAACGCCGTATACAACTAAGCATAATCAGCGCTATCTAGGGTTTCAAGGTGATTTAAATACACAAATTGAAGAAACGTATCAAGGGTTTGCTTTACTTAAAAGCTACAATCGTGAGGAGGCTGAACTTGCCACTTTTATGACAACTAATAATCAAATGGCGACTGCTGGCTGGAAGGCCCAGACCTTTGGGGGTAGTATGATGCCGACTCTCATGAGTCTACAAAATTTGGTGTATGTGCTGATTGCGATTCTTGGTGGGATGAAGGTTATGAGTGGGACGATTACGATTGGGGATATGCAGGCTTTCCTACAATATTCTGGTGAGTTCTCAAATCCATTGATTCAAACAGGTCAAATATGGAGTAATTTGTTGTCAGCGACTGCGTCGGCTAAACGAGTGTTCAGCGTATTAGATGAGGACGAAGTTGTGGAGCACTCACCGTATTTGGCGGCTAAATCAAGTCAAGCAAAAGTTGAATTCGATCATGTAACCTTTGGCTATGATCAGCCATTGCTTAAAGAGTTTAATTTGAAGGTAAAAGCTGGTGAGACGATTGCGATTGTCGGTCATACTGGTGCTGGGAAGTCGACTTTGATTAATTTATTGGAACGCTTTTATGAGCTTCAAGGAGGAGCCATTCGATTAGAAGGCGTAGATACTCGTCAATTGACTTACAAAGAATTGCGTCAACGATTGGGAATGGTACTACAGGATACGTGGTTATTTTCAGGGACTATCCTTGAGAATCTGCAATACGGTAATAGTCAGGCTAGTATTGAAGACATTAAACAAGCAGCTAAAGCAGCCTTTGCAGATGATTTTATTCAAACCTTGCCTGAGGGATACGGAACGCTGTTGAATGAAGAGGTTAGTAATTTATCCCAAGGACAAAAGCAATTGTTGACAATTGCTCGGGCTTTGGTGGCCAATCCAGACATACTCATTCTTGATGAAGCAACCTCTAATGTTGATAGTCGCACTGAATTATTGATTCAAAAAGGCATGAAGGAATTAATGAAAGGGCGGACGAGCTTTGTTGTGGCTCATCGACTATCGACAATTTATGATGCTGATCGAATCCTAGTAATGAAGGAAGGGCGAATTGTTGAGATGGGCAATCAGCAGGAATTATTGGAAAAAGCTGGTGAGTACGCTACAATCTACTATAGCCAATTTGCTCAAGCAGCGGCTTAAAAAGGAGTAGAGGGGAAGATGGGACAAAAGTCTCACCCATCCTTTATTTCACGTATGTTATGTGACAAACGCGCTCCAAAAGTCTGCTCTCTCGGCAATTTCTCAAAACCCGAGCAATCGAAATTACCGATTGTTCGGGTTTTTCGAGATTGCTCGGAGCAAAACGACTTTATGTCCCAGCTTAATTAAAAAATGGGTTTGTTGTAATCTCTTGCCCGATTGTTGTTGGACCTCGGTGCCCTGGATAGACAACGTAATCCTCAGGTAACGTGAATAAGTGAGTTTGCACACTTTCGAGTAGTTGAGCCATGTTTCCCGTATAAAGATCGGTTCGGCCAATACTTCCTGCAAAAAGGGCGTCACCAGTGACGACAAAACGGTCGCTATGGAAAATCAAACTAACGCCGCCTATAGAATGTCCCGGTGTTGGCACCACTTCAAAGGTCATGCCACCAATCGTGTATTCTTTCATTTCAAACTCATACTCTGCTGGCTCGACAATAATTGGTCGACCGCCCATGGCTGACAAATTATACTGTGTATTTCCTAGCCATTCCTGCTCGAGTGGACTGACATACACAGGAATCTTATAAGCATGACGAATGTCTTCAACTGCTCCAATATGATCATAATGAGTGTGAGTTAAAAGAATCGCGACAGGCGTTCGATCGAGTTCTTTGATGTAAGTTTGAATCAATGAGCTATCATTTCCCGGATCAATTACTAATAGGTTCTCTTCATTATAGATGAGGTAACAATTTTCCTCTGCTGGGCCAGTAGTCACAAAATATTTAACGTTAATCATTTTAACAATCCCTCTCTTTCTCTACAATTTCTAGTATAACGAAAAAGAGTGGGGCTGACAAAGAAAACTGTTTTTAAGCGTAATATTGGATAATGTCATTCAGTACAAGAGTGGCACCTGTGCCGGCTTTGCTGTCGTAATAAGCAGTAAAGTCAGGCGTTAACACGTATATATTGCCAAGTCCCTTATGGTCTTCAGCTTTATATCGTCCCCAAGCCTGTGATAACCATTCTTTATGTAAGGTGAAAATATCGAAGGCATCTGTTGAGGGAATTGTCATTTCTGCATGCTTTGACAAAAGCCCTAGCATTTTTTGTTCATTGGCTTCTCTTTTTTGATAATCTGCTTCGCTTAGATTCATCATCGCAGCATTAGATTGCTCGACACGTTCCTCGCCGTAGTTGCTACGAATTTCTTGTCCATATTTACTTTCATTTTCTTCGACTAATTGTTGTTTAAAGGCTTCAAATTTTTGTTTATCAGTCATTATTAAGTCTCCTTTTTGTGCCGCAATCGTTGTGTCAATCGTGCTAATCAAGGCGGTTAGGCGCTGATTTTTTAAAACAAGTGACTCACGATGGGCTTCTAGTAATGTCAGATAATCTATTTCGGGCTGGTTAAGGATAGTGGCGATGTGATCCAAACTGAGTTCGAGTTCACGAAAGAAGAGAATTTGCTGCAGCTTATCGACTTCTTTTTTTCCGTAAATCCGATAACCAGATTGAGTGGTGTGACTAGGGTTAAGTAAACCAATCTGGTCATAGTAGCGCAAAGTTCGCGTCGTAATGCCTGCTAATTTTGCTAGTTTATTTATGGTGTATTCCATTAGTTTTTCCTCTCGATTAGTTACTGACAACTATACTATAGACTATGACGTAACGTAAAGGTCAAGAGATAAATTGACGACTTTATTTTGGAAAAAGTTTGAAATAGATAAGCGGTGATGAATGGGAGAAAAATAATCAAAAAAATTATTTTTGTTTGTAACCTTTTAGCAAGTTCAGAGGTATTAGTAGTAGAAAGCTCAAAAATTACATGATATGATAATTTGTGATTAGATATTAACAAGCATAAGGAGAAGAGTTTAAATGAAAAAGTGTATGAAGTGTGGAGCTGAACAACCAGAAGAGTCAGTATTTTGTTCGGCATGTGGTGAAAAATTAGAAGAGGCAACGGTTAATGTTCAAGAAACGTCTACCGAAGAGGAAGCAGCTGTCATTGAGTCAGCATCTGAAACAGAAACAGTCAATGAGGAATCAACAACTGAAGAGCACGAGGAAACACCTGCTAGTTCGTTAGAAGAAAAGGAAGAACAGGTGGAAGTTCCTGCTAGTTCGTCCGAAGAAAGTGAAGAACAGGCGGAAGTTCCTGCTAGTTCGTTAGAAGAAAAGGAAGAGCAGGAGGAAGCACCTGTCAGCCTACCTGAAGAAAGTAAAAAACAGCCTGAAGCTAGCCAAGATCTTAGTGAGAAAAAACCTAAAACTTCTTCTAAAAAGAAGGGCTTAGTAATTGCTGTCGTGGTCTTAGTGGTCTTGGCTGTCGGTGGTTTCTTAGGATATAAAGTTATTTCTGGTCGACCGATTGATATTATAGAAAAGGCTAAAATCGAATTTACAGGCTATGATACGATTGGAACTGCGAGTTATAATGAAGATAAAATTGCAACGTTAGTATCAGAAAAGTCAATGAAAAAAGCCGGAATTTCTTCTAAAGACATTGATAAATTAATTAAAAACGACAAAGCCATATTGAAAAAATATAAAGGCGATGTTAAATTAAGCTTGAAATTAGAGCAAGCAGAAAAAATGGCAGATCAAGTGACGTATAAGCTGTCTAAGACGGCTGATTTATCAAATGGGTCAAAAATATCTTTCACAGTTGAAGATAAAAATTCTGATAAAAACAAATTGATCGAAGAAGGCTCGAAAAAAATTGAAGTAGAAGGGCTTAAAGAGATTAAGGAAGTGACAGTAGAAGATGTCCTGGATGATGTCGATTATTCATTCACAGGCTATAACGGATTTGGCAAACTTGAAGTAAAGAAGAGTCCATATAAAGTTGCATCAGATAAACTATTCAGTAAAGTTAGAGATGATGGAAATCTGTCTAATGACGATAGTGTTGAGCTAAAAGTCGCGCCTGATGTGAACAAAGAATTACTGAAAAAAGGGAAAAAATTAAAACGTGGAAGTACCCTTAAAGTGAAAGTGGCGGACCTGAAAAGCCCGATGGATGTTGGGGATTTAGGCAAGAGCTTAGAGAAAATTGATGAATTAAGCAAGAAATATTATGACACGATTAAGCTTGAAGATTTTAACTTAGATATTACTGATGCTGATTTAAAGGCAATGGGAGCAGATATTAAGTTTGAAATTACGCGTCAAGAAAGTTATTTACGGATCGAAACTGATTCGGAAACAGGCGAACCAGTATTTGATATTCAATCGATTTATAAGGTTGAGGCAACGATGTCTGCCCAAGGTACGTCTGAAAAAATGACAAGATATGAATCTCGTGGCTTTTTAGAAGTCCCAGTTGTTAAGGATAAATTGGATTATGCTAATGAAATTGTGTTACCTATTGTCTTTGAGGAAACAATGGATGCAGCTGTCAAGAAATTACAAAAAAGTGATGATGGTTTTCAAAAAATTGAATTAGGTTTAGGCGCCGGTGATGGTGAAAAAATTTAGTCTGGTAGTATGAGTGGAAAAATAAATGTAAAGGGGCTGTGACATAAGTCACGCCCTTTTTTTGTTGCACGTATATTACATGATAAACGCGTCCAAAAAGTCTGCTCTTTCGATAACTTTATAAAAATCGTTCAATCGAAAGAACCGATTTTTCGATTTTTATCATAGCTTCTTTTTCATTATTGATAAAGCTGGACGGTTCCGACAGATGTGACGTGATTGTTCTCAACAATCAAGCCCCCGTTATTTTCCATTGCATAGATCAAGGGCGTGTTGGTTTCTGAAAGGACTCGCTTAATTGATTTCAGTTGTTCTGGAGAGTGCTCAAAATGAACTTCTATGCCAAAGTTTGTGATTAAATCAAGTCCGTTCTGATAACTAAAGTGCTCATAATCAGCATCAGGTGTAATATGATAATTTTTCAGTTGAACCATTGCGCCAGCACTACTGCCAATTAGAATCCCTGTAAAGTTCTCTAGAGAGTTTGTAATAGCCAGTGTCTTAAAGCGTGTCATCATTTGATCGGGCAAGCCACCTGTCAGGAAAATAATGTTTGATTGTTTGATGGCCTTTTTCAATTCAGAAGATGTTGTAGTAAAATAATTAATAAAGGTAATCTTGCTTTCAGGAATACCAAAAGTAGTAAATGGCGTGATGACTTCTTGATAAAAGGCGCCATCTGGTCCATAAAATTGGTGCCAATTTTCAGAGGTCAGCTCTCCCTCAGCAAAAGAAAATGGTAGAACAGTCACATTCATATCAGCTTTTATGAAGGGTGAGACTTGGGGATAGGCCCAGTCTTCATGAAAATTGTAGAGATTGAACAATAGTTGAATCATGGTGAAAACCTCCTTAGGATGAATGAAAGGCCTCTTATTACTATAAGAGAATCATTTACACCACCATAACATGTTAGCTAGCTAGTTTCAATTATAAAATAGGAGAGCGATGTAGAATGAAAATAAGGTATTTATGTGGCAGCTTACTCAGTGATGAAAGCCAAAGGAGAAAAGACCAGTGAAAATTGATATTGATAAAAAAATTAAATCTCATGAAAGTTACATTGAAACATTGGGTAAAAAAGGTGAAAAACTTATTTTGGATGAAATTACTTTTAAAAAGAAAGAGTTTAAAAATGTTGATCTATCAGAAAGTTTTCTGACAGCTTGTTCGTTTGGGAGTATGAGATTGGAAAATGTCGATTTTTATAGAGCGAGCTTATATTCATCTGTTTTTTCAGATACACAAATTATTCAAGGGATATATGTGAAAAGCGAAGCAGATTATACTTCATTTGTTAAGTCTGTTATTAGTGATACAAATTTTTTTAAAGCTGAATTAACTGAAAGTAATTTTTCTGGCACGCTCATAAAGAATAGTTCGTTTGTATCAAGTGATTTAAGAGAAGCTAATTTTACGAATTCTTTTTTAGAAAATATAGATTTTGAGTTAACGAATATTGATGAAACAATCTTTAAAGGAGTTACTTTAAAAAATATAATAAATATAGATTTAGCTATGATTAAGTCAATTAATATAGGATCTTTAGAGGAACCTAAAATTTTAGAGGGAGAGCATGCGGTTAAATGGATATTAGACAATGTTAATAAGTAGAACCAATAGAGACTTCATCTGGTTATTAACTTACCACTTTTCTTTTTATCTTCCTTCTAAAAAATCCGTAGAAATAGAGAAACGTTGATTTTAAAGCCTTTTCAAGAAGCGGTCAAAGTCAATGATAGCTAATTAGGGTAGATTAGCTCAAAATATGGAAAGAACTGGATTAGACAATACGTGCTTAGCTGTGATATAATTAAGGTTAAACAGTTATTACGAGTTAATTTATTAACGTTAAAACGTATTAATAACATATATTCGGTGTTGTTGAAATCATATGTCCGCCAAAAGCGTACATGTTGGAAACAACGTTACAATCAACGGCTTATTTTTGAAAAAGATGATAATATCAGCGTTTGTTAGAGTAATAAAGGTATTAACATAACGAAAATAGGATTGATGTATGTCCGTGTTTGGCGTACATGAACAGATCGAGAATTTTAGTTGGAATAACAGAGCTGCTAATTTTCGTTGTTAGCAGTAGCAAATACATAAAAATAACAATATTCAAGCAATAAAAAAAGAGGATGTCCGTTAAAAGCGTACATGTAGGAAACAACGTTACAATTAATGGCTTATTCTTTTGAAAGATGATAGTATCAGTGTTCGTAAGAGTGATAAAAGAATTAATATAACAAAAATAGGGGTGATGTATGTCCGTGTTTGACGGACATGAACAGATCGAGAATTTTAGATGGAATAACAATAACTAGCGTTGAATACAAAATGTTATTCGGATGGAAGTAGCCATTAATAAGCACAATCATTTATATAGTAATGCCTTGATTTTATGTCCAGTCTTAAAATTAAGGCATTTTTTTGTTAACTAAAGGTTGTGAAATACGATTTTAATACTTGTTAATAATGTACATGAGTAATTAATCAATTATCATTTTATTAATGTCATCCCACCCGTAGAAAAATCAAATGAACCTATGACTCTAGCACTAAATTGTAGTACAATTTAATAGGACGTTTATTACTAACGATTGTAGAGGAGAGATCAATGGCTATCAAACATAACATAAAATTAGTATTCTGGATTTCATTAATAATCATGGTATTTTGCTGGGAAATATTATACTTTTCGTTTGGAGAAGGCTTTATTATGGGGCTATCTCTTTGTACGAGTTTTTATTTTTTACGGGGATGGTATCTAAAAGCCATTCGGGTTACTCGCTTTTTTAATCAGCCGAGGCGACGGCTGTATCTATCTTTATTGCCAATCATTCCAGTATTACTATATTTGCTGACACTGATAACAGTTGCATCTTGGGATGTGGTTGGGGAGATGTCATACGTTCTTATGTATTTATTTTTAGGAATAGCATGGCTAGCTTTGAGTTTTGATGGCATGCTATTAATGTGGTCCTTTTCGTATGAGGACGATGTCCTGATGGGAAAAAATAAGTCATCTTTGATTATGTTGACTGGGGCAATAATTGGCAGTTCACTGATTTATGCAGGGGCTAATATTGGTGATGGCCCTGGCTGGTGGACGGTTGTTTTTGCAGGTGGTTTAGGGACGATTACTTGGCTAATTTTGGGTCTGTTAATTAATCAACTGACAGGGATTGTTGAGTCGATTACGAGGGAGTTTGAGCTCGGGAGTGGCATACGATTTGCTGCATATTTGGCAGCGTCAGGGTTGATTTTGGCGCGAGCTTCCTCAGGGGATTGGACCTCGTTTTCAGTAACAGTGAGTGAGTTTATGAGCGGCTGGCCGGTGCTACCATTGGCCATTTTGGCGGTAGTTGTTGAGCGATTTATGTTTAGGAGTCAAGCGGATTCGCTAAGTGAAAGAGAGATAAAAATAAAATCGATTGGAGTATCAATAGCTTATTTTGTATATGCGATTTTTGCATTAGGCGTGTTGATGCCTCAGTTTTAGGAGGTAACCTTTGAAAGGACAGATTCAACTAAAAAAAGTGCCTGAGGCTGACTATTCGGATTATCGTTATGAAGTCATTTTTCAAGCATATAAATGGGACCCACAAGTGGAGGATGCCAATACGGTGAGTGACTATGTCGCTGTGTTGGACGAAGCGGTAGTCGAAGAGCTTACTAAAATGGCTGAGCAGTTGGCAGTTGAAACAACGGAGATGGAGACGGAGCTCTTGACTCATCTCGATTATGCACGAGAGCTAGGTCTGCCACGGACAATGTGCCGTAGCATGGAAAAAGCGACGAATTACCGAAAGGAAGAGCATGTTCGCTTAATGCGTTTTGATTTTCATCCAACAACAGATGGCTGGCAGATTTCAGAGGTTAATAGCGATGTGCCCGGAGGTTTTGCAGAGAGTTCGATACTGCCTGAAATTGCGTCACGATTTTTCCCAGAGACAGTGCCGTCTGAGAATTTTTCTACTCATTTGTTCGAAGCCTTTGAACAGCGGATTAGGCCTGAGAGTACGATTGGCTTTGTTCATGCGACATCCTATGCAGATGATCGGCAGGTTATGCAGTTTATGGGTGATTTTTTTGAAACCAAAGGCTATAAGTCGGTTTACTTGGCACCGGATCATGTTAAATTTAAGGAAAAACAAGCGTATAGCTTGTTGGACAATCAACAGGAGCCCTTGGCGGGAATAATTCGTTTTTTTCCGTTAGAATGGATGCCAAGACTGCCGTTTTCAGCTGATTGGCAAGGGTATTATTCAACTCTGACACCGTCGTGTAACCATCCCGTTGCAATGCTCACTCAGCCGAAGAGTTTACCGTTAATTTGGGATAAATTGAAGGCTGATACTAGCTTATGGCGGCAATTGCTACCTGAAACGAAGAAGGTTTATCAGTTGAATTATGATGAGCCAGACTATATTTATAAACCAGTTTTTGGGCGTGTTGGTGGCGATATTACCATTAAAGAAGCGACCAGTGAAAAAGAGTTTAAACGAATTAGTAAGGAAGCTCAGAAAAGAAAAAAAGAATGGATCGTCCAAAAACGATTTGACAGTCAACCGATCCAGACTGATGATGGCAAAGAGTTTCATCTGTGTATAGGCGTTTTTGTTGTCGATGGTGTTTTTTCTGGGCTCTACGGACGAATCAGTCCCTATGCAAGAATTGATGAAAAGGCAAAAGATATCCCAATCATCATAAAACGAAATGAAGTCTAGTAGGTAGATTTATAAAGAAGATGCGATACAAGGAGGAACGATGAACGAGGAATTAGAGCTATATAAAAAATGGGCACCAGATACAGCAATGTGGACGCAGTGGGCAAAGCCTGTTATTTTTATGAATATGAAATTGGCAACTGCTTACCGTAAAGGCGTGACAGGACAGGCAACAGGTGATTGGGCTAGCTATCAAGCAGATAGACTACTGATTATTGATTTACCCAGTGATTTAGGCGTCAAGGAAGGGCTGGCTGTAGCGAAAATTGGTTACCGCCCCGTGCCATTATACAATGGTGTTCCTGGTGATCGATCAGCAGTAGTACCGAATCAGAACATTGTTGAAAGTCTAAAAAAAGGTGGCGAACAATTAGCCAGATTAACTTTATCAAACACAGCCAATCCTGCATTTCTTTTAGACACAAACCGCTTAAAAGGCATGAAGAGAAAACCGGGAACCTTTGATAATCGGTGGTGTGTCGTGTCTCAGGATATGCCATCAGCAGCTTATTTAAAAAAGCATGGGATCAAGGAAATAGCCGTCCGAACAAATGAGTTGCAAGATGATTTAGCGACAATACTTTATCAGTATCAAAAACAGGGGATTGCAATCTACCTTTGTAACAGTCAAGGAGGCAGCAAGTTAAAAACGATTCCTAAACCAAAAAGCTTGGGGCTGTTTTACCGCTTTCTACTTCTTCTCGGCTTTACGAGAAGTGCGACTGGTGGCTTTGGTATGACAATCTCAGAAGTTAGCTCTGGTGTCGGTGGGTATCGAGCAGGTTAAGTCTCAAGTGAGTAATTCGTTTTTATTCAGTTATTTTAACTTTTTTTAAATCAACTTGGCACGTTTCTTGCTATTTAAAAGAGCCACCTCATTAGCCCTATTATAGGCTCATGAAGTGGCTCTTATTTGTTGTTATATAAAAACACCTGTTATTGACAACGTTTTCTTTTCGGTGTACGATGTTCCTGTTAGCTCCACCCTGATAATTAAATATTCTATGGCACGCCTCGCAGTTTGACGGCAATCTTACTGCGAAGCCCAGAGACTACAGACACTAGTCACCAGTTGCCAATAGCTAGATTTTACCCTAGCTTTCTTTATTGTACCCAATCTAAGCGCTTTTTTCTAGTTTTTTCGTAAAATTCAGAAATTATGTTAGCTTAGGATTTGGGAATGAAAAGGGAGAGAGTGGGATTATTTGAGCTACCAACTATTGAACCGGGATTAGACTGTGAGTCTGATTCCGGTTTTTTGTGCGTTTCGCGATCGCGCATCAGCTCGCCGTAGGTAGGTTATCAGATGGGGCTAATATGAGGAGAGGCCTCTTTGAAACTAAACGAGTAATCATCGTAATGACATGTATGGTATAAGGATTAGAAATCGTAAAGGAGACTATTATCGTGGAAAAAAAGAAGTTACAGATTGGGCTGATTGCCTTGATTATTGTGGCTAATATCGCCACAGGGATTACCCCTGCTCTTGCCAAGATTGGCAGTGCCTTTCCAGAGGTTGGTCGATCTCAGCTACAAATGATTATCTCCCTAGCTGCCTTACTCAGCTTTTTAGCCTCTATCGCAGCGGGAAAATTACAAAGTCTCTTTACTCAAAAAACAGTTGTGTTAAAAGGTGCTGGTCTTTTAAGCCTCGGGGCATTGCCCTTGCTTTATCAAACTAATTTCACTTTTCTATTAGCTATTTCAGTCCTATTAGGGGCGGGGAGTGGTCTGATGACCGCAACGATCCCTGCTTTGATTGCGCGCTATTTTGAGGGGGACGAACGAACTGCCATGCTGGGGAAAAAGACTGGCTTCCAAGGCTTAGGCACGATGTCTATGACTTTTCTTGGCGGGATTTTAGCTGTCTATGGCTGGCAGTATAACTACGGGATTTTTCTACTGGCGGGGCTAGCGTTTATCATTGGGCTGCTCTTTTTGCCAAACGATCCTGTCATAAAAAAAGTCAAGTCAGAAGCGGGAGTAGAGGAAAAGGAAAGCGATCAGAGCAAGTATCACGTGTCAAATTTTAATATCATCCTCTTACTTACTTTGGCGGTGACTCTGACCATGCTCAGCTCGACACTTTCTAATAATATGGCTCTGCATGCTGACATTAAAGGAATTGGTGATTCATCTGTCTCGGGCTTAGCTCTTTCTTTTAACAGCCTAGGCACGATCTTAGCTGGTTTTGTTGCAAGCAAGGTGATCAAGGTGTTAAAAAACCGAACGTTACTGGCAGGATATTTGTTGATGATTACAGGGCTTGCGATTATTGGTGGGCTTCATCTAAAAATCGGGATTGTTGGAGGGGCCCTTGTTTTCGGGCTAGGCTATGGCACGGTCATGACTCGTTTACTTTACTTGATTACCTCTCTTTTAAAATCCACATCAGTTCCTGTGGGGATGAGCTTATTTTCTGCATTGACTAGCTTAGGATTTGCTTTTTCTCCAATGATTATGAATGGCATTTCGGGCTTAGTCTCTGATAATTTAGCAACCACTTCATTTTTAGTTGCATTGATTTTTGCCGGAATTATCGCCTGCGTTTTATTAGTGACAAATGTTGAAAAGAAGCTTGTTGTGAGGATTGTTTAAACAATAAAGGAGGAACTAATAATGGGATACGATCAGACATATTTTGATGAAGTAATAGACAGAAGAGGCACTATTGCCGGGAAATGGGATGGATTAGAGTTACTGTACGGTACGTCGGATCTGATTCCGATGTGGGTGGCTGATACTGATTTTAGAGCACCAAAGGAAGTCGTAGAAGCTATCGTAGAACGAGCAAAACACGGGATTTTCGGTTATGGATTTTATGGGTTTGCTTATACTCATAGTCCGATTGATTGGCATTTAAAACGCAATAACATTGTGTATGAAAAGGACAGTCTCTTTTTTACACCTAACGTATTGGTGTCTTTAAATAATGTAATCCGAGCCTTAACTGAGGAAGGGGAAGCTGTTCTAGTGGTTAATCCTACTTATGGACCGTTAGAAAAAGAACCGTTAGCGACTAATCGTCAAGTTATTACCTCTAAGCTTGTGAAAAAGGATCGTCGCTTTGAAGTTGATTTTGTGGAATTTGAACAATTGGCAAAAGAAAAGGAGATTAAGCTTTTCATTCTTTGCAATCCTCACAATCCAACGGGCCGAGTTTGGACAGAGGAAGAGCTGAGGAAAATGGTTAGTATCTGTCAGCAGTATCAGATTCCGATAGTAGCAGATGAAATTCATTCCGATCTGATTATGCCGGGCTATCATTTTACGCCGATTATGGCAGTGGCTCGTAAGCTGAACTATGATCAGCAAGTTGTCATGCTTGGGGCACCAACGAAAACCTTTAATATGGCGGGGCTACATGTGTCTTATTACATGACAGAAAATAAGGCCTTTATCGAAAAAATCAATCAAGTTAAAAGCTACAGCCATACGAATGATTTACTCAATAGCTTTGCTTACTTGGGATTGACAAAAGCCTATGAACACGGAGGGGCTTACGTCGACGCCTTGACGGAGTATTTGTATACGAACTATCAATATTTAGCAAGTGAGCTAGAAGCCCACTGTCCTTACGCAGAGGTCACTAAACTAGAAGCGACCTATCTGGTTTGGATTGATGTCTCGAGCTTGAAGCTGACCGGAAAAGAGCTCCGAGAGAAGATGGTTGAAAGTGGCGTTGCCATTCAGACAGGAGAGGACTTTTTTCAGGAGGAGGGCTTATTCTTCCGAGTGAATATCGCCTGTCCTAGAAGTATCTTAGAAAAAGGAGTTAAAGCAATTGTCGAATGCTTGGAAGGATTGGGTTAAGAGAAACTAACAGAGTGAAGTAGAGGAGATAAGTTGTTACAAGTTAACACGGGTGTTTGTAGCCAGTAATCGGATAGCTATGTTGTATTTCTAATCATGGCGGTTTCTAGTCATAACTAGAAGAAGTGATGAATTGCCTTAAAAATAATCAATGAAGTCTCTCAGGACAAGGATAGTTTGTTTGAGGGGCTTTTTACTATTAAGATAATGATTAATGAAAGAGAAGACAGCTCTAGCTATTGATGATACACTAGAAAACGGATAATAAAAAATAACGAGGAAGTGGTTAAGATTGCGACGTTATTATTAGTGGAAGACGACTTAGATTTAGCCTTTATTACACAAGATTTTTTAGAACAACGTAATCATGAGATTATTCATGTGACCAATAAGCAAGAAGCCTTAATGTGCTATCGACAAGATCTGATTGACCTAGTGTTGCTTGATGTCAATTTACCTGATGGCACGGGTTTTGAGATTTGTCAGGAAATTAGACAAACTAACTCTGTTCCGATCATTTTTATGAGTGCTCGGACTGAGGATGTGGACCGAGTTAAGGGGCTACAGTTAGGTGGAGATGACTATATCCCGAAGCCTTATTCTCTTGTAGAATTTTCTGCTAGGGTAGAGGCGTTACTTAGAAGAAGCTATCACTATGAGAAGGAAACGAAGGCGGTGACTAGCTATCAGATTGGCAACATTGTGGTGGACTCTCTTAGTAGAAAAATTACAAAAGCTGGTCAGTTGGTTGAGCTTAGTCCAAAAGAGTTTGAGCTACTGCTAGTTTTATGTGAGCATCGGGGCGAAGCGATGTCAAAAGAACAGCTTCTGAACTTGGCTTGGGGCAATGATACGATTGTCGAGCTGAGTAGTTTGACCGTTCATATGCGCTGGCTTAGAGAAAAATTAGAGGAAACCCCTTCTGAACCTGTTTATCTAAAAACTGTTTGGGGAGTCGGATATTTATTGGAGGGATCACTGTGAAGCCTAAGTTGTATCCCCCGTTGTTAGTCTATTTAGTATTATTAGTTTGTGGTATTGCGCTATTTGTATGGAAGGCTGGCCTACCGTTTGAGTTTCGAGAACAGTCTCTTGCTTTAAATGCCATAGGCTATGATATCGAGGAATTGCCAGAATCGAGTGAGAAAAGGGCTGTAAAAAAACGGTTAGAGCAGTTTAAAGGTCAAGTGGCAGAGGAAAATGAGCGTCAGCTAAAGAGTTATCAGTTTCAATTGCGAGGCTTCCTTATTTTTTTAGCTCTTCTGACACTGGGACTATTTAGTTGGATATACGTTGTGCTTTTACGGCCGTTTAAAAAGCTAGAATCCTTTGCCTATGAGGTGGCCAAGGGAAACTTAGAGGTACCTTTGCCGTATACAAGGAGTAATCCTTTTGGTGCGTTTACTTGGTCCTTTGATTTGTTACGCAAGGATTTATTAGAAAGTGAGCGTCGTCGAGTGCAAGCTGAAAAAGAGCGTAAAGCAGTTTTAGCAACCTTATCTCATGATATAAAGACGCCGATTGCTTCCATCAGAGCTTATGCGGAGGGGCTAACGTTTACATTAAAAAATAAAGAACAGGCTGAAAAGAGCCAGCTTTATCTTAATGTATTGATGAAAAAAGTAGATGAGGTGACCAAGCTAACAGATGATTTATTTTTACATGCGCTGTCAGATATGGAACAATTAACGATTCAAATGGAGGTCGTTTCCTTGGCGAAATGGTTAGCAGATGAGGCTGAAAAAGTCCGCTATGAATTACCAAATCGTTGTACGTTTCCTAAGGTGAATGAAGCTCTTTTGATTGAGACGGATACGAAGCGACTGTCCCAAGCTTTTATGAATATCGTCCAAAATAGTCTTAAATATGCTCCAAACTCTGAGGTTGATGTGACGATTGAGGAACAGGAGACTCATGTGTTAATGGGAATTCATGATCAAGGAACGAGTGCCCAACCGGAGGATGTGCCGTTTCTTACTCAGCGCTTTTATCGAGGGAAAAATGTTTCTGAACAAGATGGCGCTGGTTTAGGTTTGTATTTAAGCAGTTATATTCTTGAGCAAACTAGAGGAAAATTGACTATTGAAGTGACTGAAAATCGCTTTAGTGTCTACTTTTTGATAAAAAAAGTCATTCATTAAGGATTTCTTAATAATTGTTCTTCTATAATAGCATTATTAAGAAAAGGGATGAGGCAAAATGAATGAAAAAAGAATTAATCAGAACTGAAAAGTTATCCAAAAGCTATGTTAACGAAGGGGTGCAAACCCATGTCCTTGTTAATATCGACATAACTATTTATGAAGGTGATTTTACCGTGGTTATGGGAAATTCTGGTTCGGGAAAATCAACCTTGTTATATTGTATCAGTGGAATGGATAAGTTAACAGGCGGCCAAGTATATGTTGAAGGAACACCACTTAGTGGGATGAAGGAGTCACAGCTAGCTCTTTTAAGAACTGAGAAGATGGGATTTATTTTTCAGCAAATGCACTTAATTCAAAATTTAACTTTGTTTGAAAATGTGAGTGTGTCTGGTTATTTGAAAAAGAGTCAGAAAACAGCTGAGGTTCATCGAAGAGGTCTGGAATTATTGACTCAGATTGGGATGGCGCCTTATAAGGATCGTTATCCTAGTCAGGTTTCAGGGGGGCAACAACAACGAGCAGCCATTGCGAGAGCATTGATTAACCAACCAACTATTATTTTTGCCGATGAGCCTACGGGAGCTCTTAATTCATCAGCGGGTAAGGAAATTTTAGATTGTTTGACTCAACGTTCAGCTGAGGGACAGAGCATCGTTATGGTGACCCATGATATTAAGGCAGCACTAAGGGGAAATCGTCTTATCTATGTAAAGGATGGGCAGATTTTAGGAGAGTTTTCATTGCCACACTATGCTGAGGAGTCTGAGGTCAAGCACCGAGAAGCTCAAATCCTGTCATGGCTACAAGAGATGGGGTGGTAAGATGAGAATCTTAACGCTACTTGTTCGGCGAAATCTGCAAAAGAGAAAGGTTTATTCAATTGTTATTTTTATGTTGACCACTTTAGCATCAGTTTGTATGATAATGGCTTTGGGAAGTATCAAAAAATCAAGCGATAGCTTTGAGCAGGCTTTCAAGCGAACGAACCAACCAGATATTACGATTCTTTATCAGAATGCGGAATACGAAGCAGAGTATCCTGTTTTTCTTGCTAAACAAAAGGAAGTCGCTAAAGTGAGCCTAGATGAGGCTGTCCCAGTGCGCTTACGAATCAATAAGAAAAAAATTGACAATATCTTGTTATTTAATTGGGCATCGGAGTCAGTTGACTATCAGGCTTATTCTAAGGAAGAGCTAAGGCTGAAAAAAGGTGACATCATTCTTCCAAGTATTTTTCAAACGACATATAAGCTGAAAATTGGTGATTCGATTGAGTTGAAGACGGCAAATGTTCCGTATCGATTTACCATTAAAGCGTTTGTGGAGGAACCAGGATTTGGCTCGCCTGTTATGGGAATAAAGAGACTATTTATTAACCCCATTGATTATCAAACAATCTCCCAAGTTGAACCAACTAATAATTATCAGCTTGTTGGTGTGACGATGAAGCCATCTGTTAAGAATCAAGATCAAGCGATTCAAAAGGTGATTAAGAAGTTCGGTAGTCAACGACTAAAGAATGGTATGCAGACGGAAGTGACGTTCCAACGCTCTGGTACATTGATGATTGTCAATTTACTTATGGGAATCTTCTTGTTATTTTCTATCTTGTTGTTGATTATTGTAATTATTATTCTGAGATTTGCCTTGCTGGCAACGATTGAGTCGGATTATGTCCAGATTGGTATCATGAAATCATTAGGAACAAGCAATCGATTGATCTGGCTTAGTTTAATTGTTCAGTATACGTTAATCATTTTGAGTGGGGCATTATTTGGCGCCTTAATCAGCTACTTTTTGACACCAGTCTTTGGATCAATCATTCACCGGCTATCGGGAATTATTTGGAAAGGGTCGATTTCAGGTTGGATTGTGGTTTTAGTAATCGTGGGAATGACACTTTTTATTAGTTTAATGATTGCTTTAAATGCCAAAAAAGTTTTAAAAATATCCCCAGTTGAAGCGATAGCTTTTGGGCATACAGAGGTTCATTTTTCACCAATATTATCGGTGCCATTAAGAAAACTGAGTTGGTTACCATTATCAATTCGATTAGGCGTTAAGCAGCTATTGTTAAAATGGTATCAGTATTTATCGTTATTGGTTATTAGTGGGTTGTTTGGTTTTCTACTATTAACAATGCTTGGTTTAAGTGCTTTTTTTGGTGACAGTCAGAAAACAATATCTTATTTTAACTTTGTCGGAGCAACAACAGTTGATATTGAGGTTAGCGCTCCAAATGGGTTAGAGAATAAAGAGGAAAAATTTGATCAATTGGAAGCTAAATTGAAAAAGGAAACAGCTGTATCTTATGCGGCGAAATATACTTTTAGACGAAGTGAGATCGAAGGAAAAAATATCAATCTTTACATTTATGAAAAATTCCCTAAGGCGATGAAACTGGTCGAGGGACGTTTACCGCTCTATGACAATGAGTTGCTGACGACCCCATTATTGGCAAAAAACTTGGGTGTGACAGTCGGCGATCAGGTGACGGTAGCCTCAAATGGAAGCGAACGATCATTTATTATTTCAGGGCTGTACCAATCTGTTTCTGAGATGGGAGCTACATTTGCAATGACTCTCGAAAGCTATCAACAATTTGAAGTGGATGTCTCCTTATCGTATCTAGTATTTAATTTAGCGGATGATTCGAAGGAAAATAAAGAACGAGTCCTACAAAAATTTGAGGGCAATGAGCTTGGGTTGTCGGTACAAGATGGTCAAAAGTTTGCTAAGAGTATGTCACAAACTATCCAGCAGGCTTTAGGTAGTATTATCATTGGAATGGTGGTTATTAGTCTCATCATGATTATGTTATCAAGTGTTTTGTTAAGTACAATTACGCTAAAAAAAGAACAGAAGGATAATGGGATTTTTAAAGCGATAGGATATACAGCTCTGCAACTTCAAAAACAATTACTGGTGAGGTTTCTGCTAATTTCCTTCGTAGGGAGTGTTTGCGGTATTACGCTAGCTTATTTTATGAGTAGTCAGCTTATTTCAATGGTACTTTTTCAAATAGGGATCGCGAAGTTAACTCTGTCGTTTACAGTAGGTAATATGTTATTTGTCAGTGGTTTTATTGTGGGCAGTACGGCCTTAAGTACATTGTTGATTTCATTTTCGGTACGCAAGGTATCACCCAAAGAATTAATGACAGACTGATCTTAGTATAGCGTAGATATAACCTGAATTGTTGAAAAGGAAACATTACTTGATTATAATGAGGGGAGTAACTTAAGCTGAAGGGAGCAAGGTCATGACGAGAGAAGAACAAGTTATCATGAGTGTCAGGAATTTATACAATAAAATGAGCTGGCTAAACAAGATTAAGATGGAAGAAGCTCTTAAAGGGTATCAATCATCTGAGGTTCATTGCATCGAGTATATTGAAAAACTTGCGGATTCTAATGTGACCAAACTTGCTGATGCGTTTTTTATGACCCGAGGAGCTATTAGTAAAATAACTAAAAAATTATTGAAAAAAGGCTATATTGAAAGTTATCAGAAAGCAGATAATAAAAAGGAAATTTATTTCAGATTGACAGAGCAGGGCAGACGCATCTATGAGAGTCATGAAGAGATGCATAAGGAATTTAAAGAGCGAGACAAGGTGGTGTTTGATCAAGTAACAGATGAACAGGTAGCAAGTTTGCTTGAATTTGTTAACACCTACAGTTTGCATTTAGATGATGAAATCAAGAAGATAGAGAATGACTTTAACATGAGTCAATCTGCTAGTGATTAGTAAGAATGAGAGAGGAGAGCTTGCATCCTACTCTCTTTTTTGTTGACAAGGAAACAAATTGAGTGTGTTATATTGTTTCCTAAGAAACAATATATGTTAGGAGACTAGAAAATGTTACAACTCAACTCAACGAATCATTCTACAGATCAGCCAATTAATAAGCATGCGTTAATTTTTGGACTTATTTCAGTTTTTCTTTGTGGAATAGGGTTTAGTATTATAATGCCTGTCGTGCCATTCTTGGTACAATCCTATGTTAGTGAACCCAGTCAACAAGCGATTATGGTTACAATGCTAACCTCAGTTTACGCTTGTTGCGTCTTTTTAGCCGCACCAGGCCTAGGCGCTTTAAGTGATCGTTATGGTCGTCGACCAGTTCTTTTAATCAGTTTATGAGGGGCCTCAATGGGGTACTTTGTGTTTGGCGTAGGTGGTGCTTTATGGGTCCTCTTTTTAGGATGTATCATAGAAGGGTTAACGGGAGGCAGTATTAGCACGATTTTTTCTTATTTTGCTGATATTATCCCTCGTGAACAACGTACAAAATATTTTGGCTGGATCAGTGCAATAGTTGGTATTGGTACAGCCGTTGGTCCGGCTTTAGGAGGCTTTCTCGCTAATTTTGGTTATGCTGTTCCAATGTATTTTGGTGCTATTATTACATTAATTAATGCTGCATATGGTTATTTTTTTATGCCAGAGAGTCTCACAGCATCTAATCGTCTACGAGAAATTCCTTTTGGAAGACTGAACCCGTTTATCCAACGTGCAAGTATTCTTTCAATGAAAGGATTAAAGTGGTTATTAATTTCAGCTATTTTATTATGGCTGCCAAATGGCGCTTTACAAGCTATTTTTTCGCAATTTAGTATTGATACCTTTGACTTAGGGCCAACTGTTATAGGAGGGATGTTTTCGATTATGGGGATTCAAGATATCTTGTCTCAAGGTCTTGTTATGCCTAGGCTTCTATTGAGATTTAGTGATAAACAGATTGCAATTATTGGGATGGGATCGGAGATAGTTAGCTATTGCTTGATTGCTGTTTCAGTCTATTTGGGTTATTTTCCCTTTTTTATACTGGGGATGTTTATTTTCGGTTTTGGTGATTCTGTTTTTGGTCCATCCTACAATGGCATGCTTTCTAAATCTGTCACCTCTAGCCAACAAGGACAGGTTCAAGGAGGGAGTCAATCAATTCAAGCGCTGGCGCGAATCATCGGGCCCTTTGTCGGTGGCCAACTTTATGTCACACTAGGTCATGCCGCTCCCGCGTTAATGGGGATGGTGTTGCTATTATTAGCAATCGTTATTCTGAACAAGGGTGTAAAAAGAGAGCAATTTTAATGGCTAATAAAAAAAGAATGGCAATCGGTACAATTAAGCCCGATTGTCATTCTTTTTGTTATCATTAGGAATTAGCTTATCAAATTTTGAAAAAAGATCTTCATAAAGATGATCGATAGTGGATTGTCGTGATGCCTCAAGCTCTTCCATTTCTCTTGTTAGTGCTTCTTGATTTTTTAGTAAAGGTGGGACCTGTTTATCTGATTTAGCCTGTTGTTTACTTGGTTTAGGCGCCACTTTTTGTACAGGGCGTTTTTTTGGTTGGTTGGTCGATTTTTTAGGAACTTTTGGGGCAACCTCCGGGGTTTCAACAACAGGTTGGTCAATATTTTTTAGAGTAAGATCTTTGATGCCTGCTTTAAACTCTACAAGTAAATCTTTTAGATGAGTCATCTGGAAAATTAATTGTTCGTTCTCATTTGTAAGGCGAGAGATTTGTTTTTTTAGTTCTTCAACAGTTGGCTCATTAGTTGGTTCATTTTGTTTTGATTTTTTGTCCTGTTTAGGCTTAGGTAAGGGGTGTTTTTCAACCTTTTTTTCCTTGGCGACAGGAGCTGGTGGGGTCACTATTTTATATTTTTGTTTTAATTCAGCCAGTGCTTGGCGTGCAGAAATATCTGTCATTATGTGTCCTTTCTGTGTCGTCTATCGGTTTAATGAGTGAGCGACGCTTGTTTCATTTATTTTTTTGCTTAATATCTGTAATAGATGGAAGTGGCTAGTAAGCATAATCATCACGTTTGAGATGATTCATTACAAATTGCTACGAATTTATGATAACACGGGATGTTTAAGGGGTCAATCAAGGAAATGGACTAAGAGGAGGAAAGTTAATTCTTAGGTTGTATTTTGTTAGAAAGAGGAGAGTACGTGATTTCATATGGTATAATAACAGCTGTTAAAGGGATCGGGTAAAGGGGTAATTAAATGAGTATTGTTATTTTAGCAGAAAAACCAAGTCAAGCTTTGGCTTATGCGAGTGTTTTTCAACAATCGATAAAAAAAGACGGCTATTATGTTGTAAAAGATGAATTATTTAAAGAAGATACTTATATTACTTTTGGATTTGGGCATTTGGTTGAATTAGCGCCACCTGGTCATTACGATGCTAAATGGGGGAGGTGGCGGTTAGAAAATTTGCCAATATTTCCAGAAAATTATGAGTTCATTGTTCCAAAAGATAAGAAGAAGCAGTTTAAAATCGTTGCTAAGTTACTGAAAGCGGCAAGTACGATTATTGTTGCAACTGATAGTGACCGAGAAGGAGAAAATATTGCTTGGTCAATTATTATGGAGGCCAAGGCCTATAGCTCAACAAAACGGTATAAGCGTTTGTGGATCAATAGTTTAGAGAAAGAAGCACTTCGTTATGGCTTTGGCCACCTGAAAGAGGGCGCAGACTATTTTCCTTATTATAAAGAAGCGAAGGCGAGACAGGTAAGCGATTGGTTGATTGGGATGAATGGAAGTCCGCTATATAGTTTAGAATTACAGAAAAAAGGCATACAAGGGGCTTTTTCTTTAGGACGGGTTCAAACGCCTACACTCTATTTAATTTATAAACGACAGCTAGAAATAGAAAATTTTAAAAAGACGCCTTATATGGAAATTGAGAGTGAAGTAAAAGCATCTTCAGGTATCTTTAAGGCAGTCTTGAGTCCGTCACAGCGTTTTAAGAATCAGGCAGAGGTTTTGGCATTTTTGTCTAAAAAACAGGCCATGCTAGGTATTCAAGAGGGGCTAATTACTAAAGTAGAGAAAAAGGATAAGCGGTTAAGTAGCCCGATGCTGCATTCATTAAGTAGTTTGCAAAGTAAAATAAATCAGCTATACAAGGCAAGTGCAAGTGATACCTTAAAGGCAGTTCAAAGTTTGTATGAAGCTAAGTTGTTAACATATCCGCGGACAGATACCCCTTATATTACTGAGAATGAATTCCATTATTTAAAGGGAAATTTAGGTAAATATAAACAGTTTTTAGCTATTGATGATGAAACACCGCAATTGATGCCGAGAAAGCGATTTGTCGATGATAAGAAAGTTCAGGAACATCATGCGATCATTTTGACAAAGCAAGTTCCTACTCAGGAACGATTTAATAAATTACCACCTTTGCAGAAAAAAATTTATCTGTTGATTGCCAAAACAACTGTTGCTATGTTTTTGCCAGATTATCGTTTTACGGAGACTATCATCGATACTCAGATCGGAGAGGTGTTGGTTAAGGCGAAAGGACAGGTACCATTAGTTCAGGGATGGCGAGTGTTATTTTCCAAGGAGGTTTCAATGGAAAAGTCAGTTATTTTGCCACAAGTGGAGGTTGGTGAGCGGGTTAAAGCGAAACTTTTTGTGGTAGAAAAGGAGACACAGCCACCAAAATCTTATACTGAGGGGACATTGATAACTGCGATGAAATTAGCGGGGAAAACAGTAGAAGATGAAAAAGCTCAAGAGGTATTAAAAGAAATTGAGGGAATAGGAACTGAAGCGACTCGAGCGGCGATTATTGAGACTCTAAAGAATCGTGAATATATTATCGCAGAAAAAAATAAGCTACTTGTGACTGATAAAGGGCGAGTTCTATGTGTGGCTGTGGAGGGAGAGCCGCTTTTAGCAAGTGCGGAGATGACGGCGAAATGGGAAACCTATTTAAAAAAAATTGGTAGAAAAGAAGGCAGTATGGAGGTCTTTTTAGCTAATATCCAAAAATTTATTAGACATTTGATTGAGCAGGTTCCTCAGCAAATCGAAGGATTAAATCTCAGTGGCTATGAAGTGGAGTCTAAGCCAAAAGCTAACAGGCAAATTAAGGTAGCTGGTAAGTGTCCAAAGTGCGAAGGAGATCTGGTATACAAGAAACAATTTTATGGGTGTACAAATTATCCTGATTGTCGCTATACAATGGCCGATAATTTTAGAAAGAAAAAGCTAACAAAAAAGAATCTGAGTGAGTTGTTAAGTGGGAATGAAACCTTAGTTAAGGGAATCAAGAAGTCTGATAAATCGACCTATAATGCGACTATAAAGCTGACTGATAAGGGGTATTTTGAAACAGTTTCTTAGTGTGAGTACAAATAAAAACTAGCCAAATCTTCTCAAACAAAATGAGAGCTGGCTAGTTTTTTTAGTCACTTAGTTTTAAAATAATGATTGAGCCTTTGACGGTCACACTATCTTTAGTAAGAGGATGTTCTTTTTCATAATTGAGTATGGCTTGATACTGCTCATTATCAATTCGTTGAATAGGATAGCCTAAAGAATTAAAGAAGCTATGAATACGACCGCTAGAACCAACGGGAGGTGTATTATCCCAATTAAAGAAACTAGCGCCTAAAACATCTCCTCGGTAGTATCTTTTGCCTTTTGGGAATTGCTTGGAGCCAATCGCAGCTAGCTGATAGGAGGATAAGTCTTTTATGCCTTGGTTGTTTAAGTCAGCCACGATCTTTTCAACATAGGCAGTTTCTTCCTGAAAGATGGCTTCTTCTTGAAGGGCAAATTGATTGGTTCGTTTAATTTGACTAACGCCAAACAGCGCTATGATTAGAAAAAGACCTATTTTCCCATAATTAAAGGATACATTGTGAAAAGTGAAGAGAAAGAGAAAGGCCGTGAGTAAGGGAATCATAGGTGCCATTGAGCGAATCGGTCCTAATTGTCCGAGTACGATGATATTGGCATTGCTGGCAAGTAGCAGACCGATAAAGGACAGTGATAACCAGAGTCGGTTAGTTGATCGGGTCAGGATAACGACACTCACTAAAAGGATGCCAATCGTTGTGGCATAGCTAAAGCAAGGATTTTTAGGAAAAAGATAAAGCTGACTTACAGCATCCTTCATCTGAGTGATAACGTCACTCGCAGGTAGTTTCCCCCATAGAATAGAAGATTCAACATAGTGTCCCTTGGGAATCTTGTAACTAAATAGAAAAAAGTTTAAAAGTCCTTTATTGATTGCCGCGCTGAGAACAAAAGTACCGATATAAGGCAATACACAGCTAAAATAGTTTTTAAAGGATAGTGTCACTGATTTAGTCGCAAGCTGTATCATGATTAACATAATCGAGAAGACGACAAAGGCTAGATAGTTTGATGGATAAACTGAAAAACTAATTACGGCAAGTAAACTACTGATAATATAATAATGGCGTTTTTTGTAAAGGGTCGCTAGATAGCAGAGATAGACGGATAAAAAAACCAGAAAATATGATAATGATACTTCTATGCTTTGGAGAATAAAATTTAGTTGTTCGAGTAAAATAGCCGAGGTACTGAATAAAACTGGGATAATCATCAATTCCATTGTTGTCAGTGTATTTGCGACTCGGTAAAAAATATAACCAAGTAAAACAACCGTTAAAAATAAAAGTGAATAAGTCATGATATTAATGAAGCGAATATGAATCGTATAGCCTGTGATTGTTTGCTTCAATAAAAATAATCCGTAACGTCCGATGGCTAACCATTGAATAAAGCCGTTTTGTTTTCCATAAACCATAAATTCTTCTGTATCAATCGAGTAGTTGGCATAAATAATTTTTGCCCAGTAAGTAGCAACGATGATTAGGAAGCTCAAAAGAATAAAGAGTTTTCTATTTTTTAAGAAGCTAGCTAGATGAGAGCGCTCTGTTTTTAAAATAACATTAGGCATATCGTACTCCTTTTAAATTGATTTGTTGAGGACAAATAAGTTCTTCCACTTGTTTTAGGGTCAATTATACCATGTTTTGGTTAGGGGAGCTTTAATTTTATTAAGAAAATGGCTTCGGCATGCTCTAACTAGACTTGTTCAAAATAAAAAATATAAAAACGGACCCCATTATTGAACTGAATGTGTTAAAATGGAAGAACAAGAGATGAAGTCTTTTTTGTTATTAAAAGCGTCAGAGTTAACGATATGATTATCTGATTTAAGGGGGATGAAGATGAAAGATCATGAGAGAATAATTGGAAATGGTGCGCTAGTTGATGATAGTGAAGAGATGGTGGCTCTTGCTAAGCGTTATGATCAACTGCTGAATACCGCGCAACATTTAATGAGAGAAGTGAATCGTTTAAGCGACTATCATACTAATTATTCGATTACGTCTGCTTCACCTGAAAGCTGGCAAGGTTATTATCAGCAGATGGGAGAGGGGCTGAGGAGAAGTCAAGTCTTTGGTGAGACGATTGAGCAGGATAAGTCGGTAAATGATATGATAGGTTACTATCTTGTCGGGGCTAAGGAAAAAGCAGCAGCAATTGTTGCAGAAGCTCAAAAAATTGGTATTAATGCCGATAATGAACGCCAGTTAAAATTACAAAATCAATTACTTGAAACTCAACAAGAGCTAGATTTATTTAAAATTAAGGCCTTAAAACAACAAGAAGAACTAGCTAGTTATGAGGAAAAAACAAAGAACTATGCTGTGTCGAAAGAAGTTGAAAGTTATTCTCAAGAAATCAAAGATGAGGCCGATCGTTATTCGAGGGAACGTAAATTGATAGCCGATAATCAGGTAGCATCTGCCAAAAAAGAAATGGACAGTTATGCCGACAGGCGACTGCAAGAAATTAAACGTGCCGAAGAACGCCTTGAGTTATTGGCGACTCAGCTACAGAAAAAGTTAGAACTTCAGGTCGATGGGTTAATCGAGAGTATATCTGAATTTGCCAACTCAAAAGAAATCACGCTGTAACATGGTTACGCGATCAATAAATAGACCAAAAAAAGTAGTTGAGAGAAGAATCTCAACTACTTTTTTTGGTGGCTATAAGCGAAGGATGATTAAAGCCCCCTAATTAGAATGACTTTCTAAATAATTAATTGCTTTTTTTAAGCGATTAAGCCCATCCTTGAGCTTTGTTTGTGAACAGCCAAGATTTAACCGTAAGAAGTGTTCGCCGGTCTTACCATAAGTTTCCCCTGGCATAATGGCGACTTTTCCGACAGTTACTAAGGCCTGTTGGAGCTCTTGGCTACTATAGGAGAGCTGACTAACATCTAGCCAAGCCAAGTAAGTGGCTTCACTCTTAACCAACTTAATGGCGGGTAGATATTGTTGCAGAAAGGTCGATAACAGCTCGAAATTATGGTCGATATAGCTAGCGAGTTCGTCAACCCAATAGTCGCACTCAGCGTAGGCAGCTATTGTTGCGTGCATACCAAAAATACTGCTGGATGAAAGGCCGTCTTTATTTTTTAAGTGAGTCAAAAAGGTCTCGCGAACTTCTGAATCAGGGATGATGACGTAAGAAAAGATCAGTCCCGGTATGTTAAAGGTCTTACTGGCAGAAGAACAAATAGCTAATCCAGATGTTGCAAGAGCGGTTAGTGGTATGTGTGTTTGACCTTGACGTAGGACATCCATGTGAATGTCATCAGAAATAATGAAAACATGATGAGCGTGGCAAAGCTCAATGATTTGTTGCAATTCTTCTTTTTTCCAGACCCGCCCTGTTGGATTATGTGGACTACAAAGAAGTAAAATTTTAGTTGTAGGCTCTGCCAACTGCTGATCTAATAGTTCAAAATCAATGGTATAAGTTTGATTTTCATAGCGTAACGGATTTTCAATGATTTCCCGTTGATTAGCTGTGATAGTTTTATAAAAAGCATCATAGGCAGGTGTTTGAATTAAGACACCGTCACCAGGATTAGATTGACTTGTAATCAGTTGGCTAATCGAGTAGATGACAGAAGGGCTGTAAACGAGCCAATCTGTCTCAATGTGATCATTAAAGCGAGTTTTATACCAATTAGAGATAGGCTCTTTCAGCGCAGTGTGATTCCAACGGGTATAGCCAAAAATATCGTGGGACATGCGTTCTTTTAAACTCTGTGTGATTTCCGCTGGGACACTAAAATCAGTATCTGACACTGAGAAGGGAAGTAAATCCTTCTCACCAAAGCGATCTTCAATGTAATCCCACTGAGTACAATAGGTCCCCAGTCTGTTTGTTAGTGTATCAAAATTAGTTTTCAATAGGGACTCTCCTTTATTCCATCAAACGTTCGATGGCATTTTTCACACTGGCAACTTGACTGCCGATAATTACCTGAACGTTATGTTCGTCAAGTTTAACAACGCCTAAAGCACCGAGTTTCTTTAAATCCTCATCTTGAACAAGTGTCATATCTGAAACAACTAGTCGCAGACGAGTGATACAATTGTCTAGAGAGTCGATGTTTGTTTTGCCACCAAGAGCAAGTAAGATTGCTTCGTTATCGTATTTGCCCTTTTTCTTAAAGCTAGCTTCTTCGTCGCTAACCTGTGTGTCTTGTATCTCACGACCAGGGGTTTTGATTGAGAATTTTTTGATTGCAAAGGTGAAAACACTGTAATAAATGATAAACCAAAGAGTGCCAACAATTAAAACTAGGTACCATTTAGTATCGGTTCCTTGAAGAACACCAAAGATGATAAAGTCTAAAATTCCGCCATCGGTATTACCAATCGTAACGCCTAGCATTGCCATAACCATAAAGCCTAGTCCGGTCATAATGGCATGGAAAGCGTAGAGTAGCGGCGCAGCAAATAGAAATAGAAATTCGATAGGTTCAGTAATTCCTGTTACAAAGCTAGCAAAAACACCTGATAGTAATAACCCTTTGATTAGTCGGCGGTTTTCTGGAAGTGCAGTCTGGTAAATAGCTAAAGCAGCAGCTGGTAAGCCAAACATAAAGGTTGGCATCTTTCCTTGTGATAAGAAGGCTGTTGCTGCTGGGCTAATAGGCTCACCACTAGCTAGCTGGGCATAAAAAATATTTAAAGCGCCTGAAACAGTTTCACCATCAACTATTTGGGTACCACCAGCTTCAGTAAAGCGAATCATGGCAACTAAAATATGATGGAGTCCAAAAGGAAGTAATAGTCGCTCTCCAGTACCAAAGAGCATTGGGCCAAAGATGCCAGCTTTTTGGATGAGCTGACCGATACTAGTGATACCAATGGCAAAGATTGGCCAAATTAATGGAATGACAAGACCGGTCAATCCGAGAGTAATAGCAGAAATAATTGGAACAAAGCGAGCGCCTCCAAAAAAGGCGAAAGCATCAGGTAGAACAACATCATAAAACTTATTGTGGAGTAAATAAACAATAATCCCAACTATAATTCCGCCTAAAACACCCATTTCAATGGTCTGAATGCCCATGACAAAACTTTGACCGACTTCTTTTACTTGATCGGCATCGACAATTCGATTGTTCAAAGTTAGATAGAAATTGATAGATAAGTTCATAACAACGAATCCGACAAAACCAGAGAAGGCTGCGACTCCTTTTTCATAGCGAACGAGCCCTAAAGGAATAGCCATTGCAAACATCACTGGTAAATAAGTAAAGGCAAAGCCACCGATTGTTGACATAAACTGAAAGGCAACTTGAAGCCATTCTTTATCTAGAAATGGCAAGACTTCGAGGGTAGTCGGAGAAGTAAAGGCACTGCCGATTCCTAAAAATAACCCCATACAAGCTAATAATGCGATTGGTAACATGAATGTTTTACCCAACCCTTGAAAAAATTCCCAAAATGATTGCTTCTTTTTCATTTGTTTCACTCCATTTTCTATTAGGCAAAGATAAAATTAAGTAGCTGCCTAATTTGTATATGCCAAGTTTACTCTGTTGTGTTCGCTTTCACAACGCTGTATCAGCATTAAGAAAGCTGATACAGTTTTTGGAAGAGTTTACAGAGACTGTGCTTCAAGGATGTAAGAGTGAACAATATATTCTAAAGCAAGGCTCAAAGGAACCCGTGAACTAAGATCGAGATTGTTGAGGTAACAGGTCTCAATCGTAACAGGGCAATTGAGCGTTGCTTTTTGGGCCAAGGTATTTTGAGTGTCACCAGTGATTGATAGAAGTGGGACATGTCTGTTCGTCAAAATAGTGGCGTACTCGATAATATGTAGCGTTTCTCCACTATAGGACACAACAATTGCTAAATCCTCTGGTGTCATGGCTTGCGTGACGGCTCTAAGTTCATCCCAGTCTTCGCGTGCGTTACTTGGTCTACCAGCAAAAGTCAGCTTCCGTGCCGCTTCAACGCAATTAGTGTAGGAAGCACCAACACCTATAAATTCGATGTTTCGGCTATTTTTAATAAGTGTTAAGGCCTGAGCTAAGTCAAAGCTTGTCAGTTGATTAAGGGTGCTCGTCACTTCTCGCATGACCCGCTGATTGAGCGAATTAAGCGAGGAGAGTGGCGTTTGATCAGTTTGTTCAGTAGATTTGTTTAAGAGATATTGGCCTAGTACAATTCGTAGCTCTTGATAGCCTGAGTAGCCAAGGGCTTTACAGGTACGACTGATGGTTGCGGTTGAAGCAAATATTTTTTTTGATAATTCCTCAAGAGTTAAGTCAACTACTTCCTTGGGATGCTCCATCATATATTCTAAGACTTGGTTCTCTAATCGGCTGAGATTTTCTTTGCGTTGACTCAAACGTTTGAAAAATAATTCCATAATTAGCTACCTCCATAGTGGGGAATGGGTGAGATTTTTTATTTTTTCTGAGTATAAAAAAAGCGTGTGATTGACCGAATAAATGAGTCAATCACATGCTTTTAGAGACTAGTTTTGATTACAACCGCTTGGCTTCCCATTTGAAGCCAGGCATCTTCGAAATCTTCTCGATCAACTTTTTTATCTTTGTCTCCGTAAGGATCGTTAATATAAATGGAATCTGAATCAAAGCCTGTCATTAAGACACTGTGAACGTTCCAACTAATTTGGATAGTTCCGTTAACTGTTTTCCATTTTTCCATGTCAGCTGTTGCTTTCATTGGAACCGTAGTAATCACCCAGACTGGTCGATCTTCTAGTAATTGAAGTAGAACTGTTTCAAACTCTTGATCAGTCAGATCAACAACTTCTAAGTCCTTAGA
Source organism: Vagococcus sp. WN80Y (assembly GCF_059621045.1). Taxonomy (NCBI): domain Bacteria; kingdom Bacillati; phylum Bacillota; class Bacilli; order Lactobacillales; family Enterococcaceae; genus Vagococcus; species Vagococcus sp. WN80Y. Next base: position 56,361 of record NZ_JCAQHY010000165.1, on the reverse strand, counting down.
TATAAATTCTTCTGCGAGGTTAACAATAGGTTTGTGGTAAACGCTGTAGCCTGTCCCATTGCCGTAAATATCGCCAACAAAGCCATCATTAGGATCGCCGTAATAGCCGTTTTCATCTTGGTAATCGACGACCTCAATCTCTTCGGCTAGTTCATTTTTGGTGACATCAACACCAGCGTAATTAAGCATCATAGCTAAGCTAGTGATTTCGCAGCCGTTATAGAGACTGGGCTCTTCCATCTGTTCAATCAGTGGGACATCAAGTAAAATTTCGGCATCATCTGCCAGTGTTATTTTAGTCTTTTTTTGAGATATTTTCGTGTTCGGGAGATCGACAGATTTAGTGACTTCTTTAGCTTTCAGCCGATTCCAAGCCCGTGAGGATGGAAAACCGATTAGCAGTAAGAGCAGACAGAATGCAATAAGCCGATTTCGCTTGCCTCTTTTAGTGATCTGTTTCTTCATTATTCCCTCCGTTTTTCAAATGAACGTCAGCTTGTATCATAGCGCATATCGTTATTTATTTCAACTTTATGCAAATATTAATGAACTATTAACTTAATGGTGAAGCTGATTAAGCCAAGGGCAATTAATAGCCAGCCAAGATAATAGAAATAAGGAATGTAGCTAGAATTTGTTCCAGCAATTTCGACAATGCCAGTTAAGAGTTGACTGCAAATTAGGGTAGCAATGCCGCAGTTGAGTGTTAAGTAAAGTCCACGTCGTGTAGGGACCTTTTTTTTTGCGGTAAAAATACTTAGAATTCCATAACCAATTGACATAACTAATGAATAGCGCCACGTATTACTCATAGCGCTCGAACTGACACCGTGGCTAAACAAGCTGTAAATATGCGTAAAACTGATTAGCCCAAATGTGACAATGAGATGGCCTAAACTTTGTCTTTTTAAATTCATGTTACTGTTGTCCTTTCTGGGGCTAGTAGCCAATGTAGACAATATCACTAACAGAGCGTTCTTTAATTTGTCGACCATCTGTTGGGTTATTGACAACCGTGCCATTAAACCACAACGTTGAAGAACCACCGCCATCTAAGTTGTAAGCAAGGGTAGCGCCGCGTTTGGCAAATTCTTCAGCTAATTGATAAAGTGTAAGCCCCTCGCTATCAGTGGTTCGACCATCTGAGACAATCATTAGATAATGCAAGTGATCAATTTGACCAATAGCCGTTCGGGGATTACTGTTTTTAGATTGAGCGACTTCGGTGTCGGTAGAAATGGCAATATCACCGTCCTTAATAAGTGTCGGACCAAATGATAATATTTGTTGAGCCGCCTTTTCGCTAATAATTTCTTTGAGAGTGGTGTCGTCTTCACTATAGGTCGTAAAATCTCCATTTTGATCTATCACAAGGGCATCAGTTCCTTGCCAAGCAGTCTCACGATAGGTTTCACCATTTCTAAGGACATAGCCAGTGTCACGAAAGCCGTAATAATCCCCATTGATGGCCAATAAGGCTTGTTGCTCTTCAGCAATAGTTGATGTCGTTTCTTTGAGATTTCGACCGTAGCTATTTTGAGCAAAAGCTGTTTTTAAGTAATCAGCACTAGCCAGTTGAATATCAGCGATGTAAAAGGTCGTTTCATTAGCTCGCTCAGTTGTAATCGTTATGGAGATGGCGTCATCCTTGTAAGTCGTATCGGTAACGACTGCGGCGTCAGTTTTGATTTTTTCTGTAGTTGTGTTTTTGGTATTGGTTGATTTTGTTAATGATTTTGGAATCACAAAGGTATCTAGTAGAACGTAGCTAGAAGCCGCCGTTAGGAAAAGAGCATAAAGCAGAGCTAATCGAAAAGGCTTTTGAAAAAAATGAGTAAGGTGTTTCATTTCAATACCTCCAGTCAGTTAATTAAAAATAAAGCGTCGTTGAATGAAAAAGCTTAAACAGAATAGGCTAGAATCGATGGCTATTTTTAAGGGAACTATGTGAGCAGAGAATAGTGAAAAACCTTGTAAAAGGAGCCAACTTAGGAGAAGCTGTGAACAAAATAGACCAAAATAGTGACGCGCTTCTGTTCCTAAGGTGCCGTGACTTTTAAACACGAAGTGACGGTTTAAAAAGAAGTTAAAACAACCAGATAAGAAGCGGGCTAAAGAGGTAGCGATGAGTAATGAGAACCAGTTCTGGTTCTTGAAAATTAGGCTAATTAACAAAGTGAACAGCAGGATATCTAAACCAGCAGAACAGGCTGAGGCTAGAGGATAACGAATGATTGGCTGATAGATTCGAAAAGAGTCTTGAATAACTCGAAAATGACTACCAGAGTTGTTATTTAAATAGATTGTATCAATTGGGACTTCGTGGATGACACAATTATAACGAGAAAGGTTGAGTAAAACATTCATTTCATATTCGAAGCGATCCCCAGTTATTTTTAATAAATCAGGGATAATCACTTGCGGTAAGCCACGTAGACCTGTCTGTGTATCATGACAGCTGATGCCTGAGATCAAGTGAAAGAGACTTGAAGTCAGCCGATTTCCCCAAAAGCTTTTAAAAGGTGTTTGTTTTCGAGTGAATTGACGAGTCCCCATAATTAGTACTCGTTCTGTAGGTACGATAATTTTAGTGAATTTAATAATGTCTGAAACACTGTGTTGGCCATCCGAATCAGCTGTAATAACACCATCAGCTTGTGGAAAATGCTCAAGATGATAGGCTAGGCCTGTTTTTAAAGCAGCCCCTTTTCCAAGATTAGTAGGGTGACGAAGGATAACAATGTTGTTTTGCTGAGCCAATGAGTCGAATATAGCTTGATACTCAGGGCCACTGCCATCATCGACAATGATGATAGGATCATCGGTAAACTGTCGTAAATGAGTGATGAGTTGTGAGAAATGCTTAGTTGGTTCTAGTGAAGGAATTAAAATAGTTGCTGCCATGGGTTACCTCCTAGATGAAATAGTCGAGTACGTAAGTCTACTTTATCTGCTAGAACTTAAAAGTAACTTAAACGAGGACGTAGAAAATAATGTTAGTGACTGTCTTCAAACTAGACCTGATCTGGAATAACCTATATACTACAAGAAGTAGATAATTTTTTGGAGGAGACTTAATGATAATAAGTGTTTTAACAGCTATATATGTGATTAATGCAGTGGTTGCGGTCATTACTATTTTAATGAAGCCGCGTGATGTGGCAGCAATTTGGGCTTGGTTATTGGTCTTAATCAGCTTGCCAGTGATTGGATTTGCCATTTACTTATTTTTTGGGCGAGGGCTTGGTGATAAGCGAATGTTTCATTTACAAAAAAATGATTTTGATGAGCTAGAAAAGTTTAAGGCTTTTCAAGAAAATGGGGTTAGTTTGTACGAGTACAGTCATTCTGATGAGGTGGATCAAAATTTTTTGGCTTTTTTCTCCTCACTCAATAACATGCCTGTTACGCGTCAAAATAAAGTAGATATAATTACCGACGGCACTGCTAAATTTGACCGATTAAAAGCAGATTTACAAGCTGCCACGGAATCAATACACATCGAATATTATGCCTTTGTGACTGATGAAGTTGGTAGGAGTATTTTAAGTATTTTGGAAGAAAAGGCTAAAGCTGGGGTTGAGGTACGCCTACTCTATGACGCGTTTGGATCTCTTGGGACGAAGAATAAGGATTTTGATACATTACGGCAGTATGGTGGTCAAGCGCAAACCTTTATTACGTCTCAACGTTCATTAATGAAGTTGCGACTTAATTATCATGACCATCGTAAAATTGTGGTGATTGATGGTAAAATTAGTTATATTGGTGGGTTTAATGTGGCGAATCAATATGCAGGTGTGACGAAGAAATTTGGCTATTGGCGCGATACGCATTTACGAATCCATGGTCCAGCCGCGTCATTACTACAAATTCGATTTTTGATGGATTGGAATGTTTCTGTTCCAGCCGTGAATAAGTTAGATTATAAGGATAATTACTTTTTTGCCGCAGAGGATTTACTTGCGGAGGGGGAAACGCCCATTCAAATTATTGCGAGTGGGCCAAATAATGAACACGAGCAAATTAAATTAGCATTCATCAAGCTGATAACTTCAGCAAAAGAACGGGTGTGGATTCAAACACCTTATTTAGTTCCCGATGACAGTGTGTTGGCCGCGTTAAAAATTGCTGCACGGTCGGGAGTGGATGTAAAAATTATGATTCCTGACAAGCCCGATCATCCGTTTATTTACCGTGCAACTCAGTATTATGCTCGTCAGTTAATTAAAGAGAATATTGAAATTCATATCTATGAGGGGGGCTTTATGCATGCTAAGACTCTGATTATGGATGATAGTATGTGTATTGTAGGTTCAGCCAATCAGGATATTCGCAGCTATAAGCTAAACTTTGAGGCAAGTGCTGTGCTTTATGATGAAAAAATGGTGACAGAATTAGCTGAGATTTTTGAAAGAGATATGAAGAAATCATCAGAGCTGACAGCAGAAACGGTCAAACAAATGTCGGCATGGTTGATTTTTAAACAACAAATTTCTAGATTATTTTCGCCAATTTTATAAGGTGGTGTTAATAAGAGTAGATAGGAGTCCTGCGGAAGTTTCGTGGGGCTTTTTTATTGTAGGAAGAGCAAGCTTTTTAATTAGGGAAGTGTTATTTAGTCAAAAAATCTCGACCGGTTCAAAAGGCTAAAAGCGTACATGGCTTAAGTTGATTTTGTTATGTTAATGGATCTGATTACTATTAGAAATAATGATGCGGTCATCTTTTCGATGATAATCTATTGGTTGTAACGTTGTTTCAAACCTGTATGTGTTTGACGGACAACCGATTTTTAAATAAAGTAAATTTCGTTATTTTTATGTTTTTGACAGTGAAAATTAAGAAAATGGGTGGGTCTGTTATTCAATGAAAAAATCTCGACCTGTTCAAAACGCTAAAAGCGTACATGGCTTAAGTTGATTTTGTTATGTTAATGGTTTTAATTACTATTAAAAGTATTGATACTGTCATTTTTTCAATGTTAATTCATTGTTTATAACGTTGTTTCAAACCTGTATGTGTTTGACGGACATCTGATTTTTAAATAAAGTAAATTTCGTTATTTTTATGTTTTTGACAGTGAAAATTAAGAAAATAGGTGGGTCTGTTATTCAATAAAAAAATCTCGACTGGTTCAAAAGGCTAAAAGCGTACATGGCTTAAGTTGATTTTGTTATGTTAATGGTTCTGATTACTATTAAAAATGATGATACTGTCATCTTTTCGATGATGATCTATTGGTTGTAACGTTGTTTCAAACCTGTACGTGTTTGACGGACATCTGATTTCAATAATACTAAAAATAGGTTATTTATCTGATTCAAACATACTAACATTGATGAGTGATAACTTCTTATCTCTTAATTATATAATGTTTGGGTAAGGATCGTCTAATTGAGCTCTTTCCCTATAAAGTGTTAATCTACCTAAAATGGCTGTTAATGACTTCAAACAGTCAAAGAAAACCGTGTAGATTCAGTATTTATATGAAACTGTTAGTTATTTTAAAGTAATATTAAAGACAAAGTGGTAATTTAGCATCTCATATTCGTTTTTCATTATTTTGCATTTTTTTATTATAAAACAGCAAAATAATGCAAGTGGGTTCTTTTTATGTTAAGATAGGTTCTAGGAGTTGATAGCGTGTTAATAGAAGAGAGACTCAGTAAAATAATTGAGACACTGGAAGAGCAAAGCAGTGCGACCGTTGATCGTCTTGCCCAAACATTAAAAGTGTCAAAAGATACTATTCGTAGAGATTTAATCAAATTGGAAAATGAAGACAAGATCAAACGAATTCATGGTGGTGCCATGTTAGCAACTCGTGATGCGTTAATTTTTGATTATTCTCAGCGGGTTGCAGCTCTTTCGGCTGTTAAGAAACAACTAGCGTATGAAGCTGTAGCATTTATTGAAGATGATATGTCTCTAATTTTTGATTCATCAACAACGGTAGAGGCGGTTATTCCATTAATAAAAAATAAGCGACTACAAGTGATTACTAATTCGTTGACGCATGGGCTTTTGTTATCTCAGCAAAAAAATAAACAAGTGAGGATTGTTGGGGGAAAGCTTCATAATGAGCAACAGTTTTTATATGGCGAGGAAACTGTCGAAAAGTTGTCACGTTATTCGGCAACAGTGACGTTGTTAGGTGTTTTTGCGATTTCTGCAAATGGTCTATACATTCACACCGAGGAAGAGGCATTTGTTAAGCGCATGATGGTCAAGCAGGGGCAGCTCGTGGTGGCACTGGCAGACCAGACTAAAATTGGCACAACTGGTTTTTATAAGATCGCTGATCTTAAAGAGATTGATGTATTGATTACAGATAGACAGCCTGAGGTAGGATTTTGTGAGGTATTACAGGAAAATAACGTTCGGCTCATTATAGCCGGAGAAGGAGAATTAGTATGACATTAGAACTATCATTGATACCAGAACCAAGTGTTTTTTCAGATGTGGAGCAAGTTGTTTTAACCAATGACACAATGGCTAAACGATTGTCAGCTGTACTAGAGCAAATGAAAGCTGATCAATTAGAGGCGCTTGTTGTGTATGCAGATAAAGAGCATGGCGCCAATTTTGAATATTTGACCGGATTTATTCCTCGCTTTGAAGAGGCGCTCCTAGTATTGAAGTCTGACGGTCAGGCTTTTCTTTTATTAGGAAATGAAAATGTTAAGATGGCCGCTCATGCGCGACTTAAAAATACCGTCATCCATGTTCCTTATTTTTCACTTCCAAATCAACCAATGGAGGGTGAACGTTTGTTAGAGGATATTTTTGCGGAAATTGACTTAGACAAAGCGAGTAAAATTGGAATAGCGGGTTGGAAATTGTTTAGAAGTAACTTACAAGATAATCAAGCTTTATTTGATCTCCCTCATTATATAGTCGCTGCCTTGGAAAAAACTGTACAAGGTGAGGATGTGTTAGTAAATGCGACGGGTATATTTATTGGTGAAGAACAAGGGGTTCGAACGATCTGTACGGCTAATGAAATTGCTCATTATGAATATGGAGCTAATCTTGCTTCAACATGTATGTTGCAAGCACTGAATGCAGTTAAGGTGGGAATTTCAGAAATTGAATTAGGCGATCGTCTTTCGGCTGAGGGACAGTACCAGCCAGTTGTGACAATAGCAGCTACAGGTCAACGGTTCGAAAATGCCATTCTTTATCCGACACACAAGAAGCTACAAATTGGCGATAGATTATCTTTGACAACAGGGTTTAAAGGCGGATTATCTAGCCGAGCTGGATATGTGGTCAAGCATCAATCCGAGCTACCTCTGGGGGAACAAGATTACTTGGAGCGAGTGGCATTTCCTTATGCTAAAGCTGTTTCGATATGGTTGAAAACAATCAAAGTTGGGTTAAAAGGTGGCGATTTGTACGATAAAATTGAGCAAGTTTTGCCTAAAAAACAATATGGGTGGAGCTTGAACCCAGGGCATTTAGTAGCCGATGAGGAATGGATGGCAAGTCCTATTTATCACAAATCTCAGGTCAATTTGAAGAGTGGGATGATTTTTCAGGTTGATATTATTCCGAGTGTTCCTGGTTATGCAGGGACTAGTATGGAAGAATGCGTTGTTCTTGCTGATCAAAAATTACGAGCAGAATTAGCAGAAAATTACCCTGACTTGTGGAAAAGAATTGAAATTAGACGAGATTATTTAGTATCGGTCTTGAATATTGAACTGAGTAAGGACTGCTTACCTTTGTCAAATACGGTAGGCTATTTAAGACCTTATCTTTTAAGTAAGCAAGCTGTCATTATGTCTAAATAAATGAAGCAAAGACTGGACTGTGTTTAGCGCGCAATATTGGTGAAACAAAAAGGGGACATGACTTATGTCACGGCCTCGTTGTTTTCACGTATGTTATGTGATAAACACGCTCCAAAAGTCTGCTCACTACGTTTTACTTCGATCTCAACAACTTCTAAATGCTAAAGCATTTAGAAGTTGAAGGCTCGGCAATTTCTCAAAACCCGAGCAATCGAAATTACCGATTGTTCGGGTTTTTCGAGATTGCTCGGAGCAAAACGACTTTATGTCCCAGCTTCTTTTTGACATTAAAGAAAGCTGTTTTTGAAATTTTTCAAGATAAATTCAATTAAATGAGGAATTGGTGATAAAGGTGTGATACAATGATTAGAAAAAAAGGTGGCGGTAGTTATGAAAGCAATTCTAACAGTTATTGGCAATGATAAGGTAGGAATCATCGCACATGTGAGTCAAGAGTTAATGTTAGAAAACATTAATATTTTGGATGTTTCCCAAACAATCATGGGAACTAATTTTACAATGATGATGATGATTGATCTGTCAAAGGCATCAATCAGCTTTAGTGATATTCAAAGTAAATTACATTTACTAGGAGATCAGTTGGCCGTGAAGATTAGTGTTCAACGGGAAGACATTTTTAACACGATGCATAAACTATAATCTAGAGGAGGCTGTTAGATAGATGGAAGTCAATCAAATATTAGAAACAATTCGCATGATCGAAGAAGAAAAATTAGACATTAGAACGATTACGATGGGCATCTCCCTTTTGGATTGTATTGACAGTAATGGGGAACAGGCTCGTCAAAAAATTTATCAAAAGATTACTACCAAAGCAGCAAAATTAGTTGAAGTAGCCGAAGAGATTGAAAAAGAATACGGGATTCCGATTATCAATAAGCGGATATCTGTAACACCTATTGCGATGGTAGCAGCGGCCTCGGGAGAGCGTGATTACGTGGCCTTCGCTAAGACCTTGGATCAGGCAGCCAAAGCAGTTGGCGTCAATTTTATTGGTGGTTTTTCTGCCTTAGTACAAAAAGGTTATTCTGCTGGTGACGATATCTTGATGAATTCAATTCCGCAAGCTTTGGCCGAAACGGAGCGAGTTTGCGCCTCTGTTAATATCGGGTGTACCAAATCTGGGATAAATATGGATGCCGTTCGACAGATGGGGTATGTGATTAAGGAAACGGCAGCCTTATCGGATTTAGGGTGTGCTAAGTTAGTTGTATTTGCAAATGCAGTTGAAGATAATCCATTTATGGCTGGAGCTTTTCATGGTGTTGGAGAAGGAGATTGTGTCATCAATGTGGGAGTAAGTGGCCCTGGTGTAGTGAAACGAGCTCTTGAAAAAGTCCGTGGGGAAAGCTTTGATGAAGTAGCAGAAACGATCAAGAAGACAGCCTTCAAAATTACGAGAACAGGTCAGTTAGTTGGACAACTGGCATCAAAAGCGCTAAATGTTCCCTTTGGTATTGTTGACTTGTCATTAGCACCTACACCAGCAATTGGGGATTCAGTGGCTCACATTTTAGAAGAGATGGGGCTTGAATCAGTTGGGACTCACGGCACAACAGCGGCGCTGGCCTTGCTAAATGATGCGGTAAAAAAAGGTGGGGTTATGGCTTGCGGTCATGTTGGCGGTCTATCAGGTGCCTTTATACCTGTTTCGGAGGATATTGGAATGATTAATGCTGTCAATAATGGCGCTTTGAACTTAGAGAAATTAGAAGCCATGACGGCAATTTGTTCCGTTGGTTTGGATATGATCGCTATTCCTGGTGAAACCAGTGCAGAAACCATTGCAGCGATGATTGCTGATGAAGCGGCGATTGGGGTCATCAATAATAAGACAACTGCTGTTCGACTAATCCCAGCTGCTGGGAGAAAAGTTGGCGAGATGGTTGAATTTGGCGGTTTGTTAGGGCGCGCGCCTGTTATGGCAGTCAATAGCTATGGATCAACAGACTTCATTTTGCGTGGCGGACGGATACCAGCCCCCATCCATTCATTTAAGAATTAGGCAGTAAGAAAATAAAAGTAGTTCTCTGAAAAAGGAGGGCTACTTTTTATTTATGTTTGAAAAAGATAGACTAAAAATGAATAATTAATGAAAAAAGTTAATTAATTCAGTGATTATTGAGCTATTTTACTCGAATATGAGGTATGATAATAGATGGAGATTCTAGCCTTATTATGAGCTAGGGAGAGACAAGGGAGGAAGAATGAAGTGAATATGTTTGTAATAATAGTAGAATTTCTTCTTTGGTTTGTCTTTTATCCCGTGCTTTGGTGGGCTGGGTTAAACTATTTATTAAAGAAATACTCATTTCTTAACTATCTAAAACTATTGAGCATACCGTTGATTATCGGTCAGGCAGTTCTATTTTTTCTGATCCTAAGGGACAGTGTTCGTTTTGTGGTCGTATTTTTGATCGAAGGGCCGAATAAAGTGGAGTGGTTAGCCAAACAAATGTCTGGTATCTCTTATTATTTATTTGTTTCGTGGCTGTTATTGCCAATCTTAGCACGGTTACTATCTTTGACTACTGACAAGGATTATCGTTATTTGAAAAAGTATAGTCAAAAATTAGTAAAAAAAATACGGAAAAGGTGGCGTGGCTCTACACCGAAACGTCGAAAAAAGACGAGAAAGCATAAAAAGAGTCAAGCTTCTACTAAAAAACATAGATAATAGACTGGTTAACAATTCAGGAACTCGACTGCAAAGTAGTTGAGTTTTTTTATCGAGTCTCGGACTGTGAGAATCGTGGGCTAGTCTTTGTTGATAGCCTCTGTTTTTTGTCAAAAAATCTGGTATCATAGTGGGGAAGTTAGAATGGTAATTATGACATCAAGGAGAGTCGATAACATGACTAAAACAAGACTTAAAGTTGGCACGTTTAACATAGCTGCTGGCTTGCAACCGAATTTAGAAGCGCTTAAAAAGGTGATTGCTGCTACTCAACTCGACATAGTTGGATTACAGGAGGTGGATAAATTCACCAAGCGTATGCCTTACGATATGCTAAGCGGTATTGCAGGTAATACCTTTCCTTATTTGTATTTTAGTGCAAGTATGCCTTTTGAGGCAGGAGAATTTGGTAATGGAATAATGTCCGTAACGCCCTTTTGCTCTACTGAAATGACTCATTATATTGAACGAGCCGACTTAGAGCAACTAGAGCCACGCGCATATCAGTGTGTCAAAATTATAGCTGATGGTAAGGAAATTAGTTTCTATAACACTCATCTTTCCTATGAAAACCAAGCTCTTCGTCAAAGCCAATTCAGAGAATTATTAGAGGCATTGGAGCAAGACGAGAGCGCTTATCAAATTATTGTTGGTGATTTCAATACAGATCAATCGGTTAGTGAATTTGATTTAATGTCTGCTTCTTATAGCTGTGTTAATGGCCATCAAGGAGACTGGTGCGAAACATTTAATCAGGTTGATGTATCGATGAAAACAACAGCAATCGATAATATTTTTATTAGCCAAACTATCCAGCTTGTTGATTGGCAGATTGATGATGAGTTAGTCTCTGATCATTATTTATTGTCTGCTTTGCTGGAGTTAGCATAATTGAAGGATATAAAATAACAAAAAAAATTTTATTTTTTGGAATTATCACCAATATTAATCAAATAAATTTCACATTTTAATAACGAGTTTATAAAAGAAAAATCAAAAATTAATGATAATATTTAGATATTAGCTAGTTACGTATTTCTGACAGAGCTAATAGAAACGCATTCCTTTAGCTAGCTAATGAGTGGCTGCCGACAGGAACGGCGGTCACTTTTAATCAGATGAGGAAAGGAGGATTAGAGATGACTTATAGAGATGGATATGGCGAATACCGGCTGTCTCTTGATTTAGAAACGCAATTGTTTAAAGTTTATTTACCTGATAAACCCGAAGTTTGTGGTTACGGTACAACAATCGAAAAGGCGCTTCAACAATTAAGTAGACAAAAGGAGCCAGTATAGATGAGTGACCTGGAACTAGATTCACGATAAAAAGAGGTATTGTAAAAAAATTACAATACCTCTTTTTTATTTTAGAAAAATTTTAGATAAGAATTAAACATTTGCTAAAGGATGATAGAGTTTCTTTACTATTTTTTTTCATTGTGGTTTAATTACTTTTGTAAAGAGAAAGTGTGAGGTGAGATATGTCTGCAGGTAAAAAAGTTTTTTTAAGTATTTTAGCGGTAATGCTTGTAATCATTTTAGGGATTGGGGCTTATGCAGCTAAAGTTTATTTTGATGTTAAAGGAACAGCGAATGAGATCCATGAACCAATGAATCGAAAGGTCTCTGATAAGCGAGACAAACCCGTAAGCATTGATGCAGGAGAGCCTTTTTCAGTATTGTTATTAGGCTTGGATACAGGTGATTTGGGTCGTGATGAACAAGGTCGTTCTGATACGATGTTAGTGGCAACTATAAGCCCTAAAAATAATCAAACGACGCTCGTAAGTATTGCTCGTGATACTTATACGGAAATTGTTGGCAATGGTACAACTGATAAAATTAACCACGCCTATGCATTTGGTGGTGTAGAAATGGCAATGAATACGGTTGAGAACTTGTTAGATATCCCACTAGATCACTATGTGACGATCAACATGAAAGGGTTGAAGGAACTAGTTGATGCTGTTGGTGGCGTAAAGGTAGAGAATACGTTAGAATTTAGTCAGGATGGTTTTGACTTTCCTTTAGGAATTATTTCACTGAATGGCGAGCAAGCTCTGTCATATTCGCGGATGCGTTATGAAGACCCTAAAGGCGACTATGGCCGCCAGGATCGTCAGCGAAAAATTATTGAAGCAATCGTAAAAAAATCTTTGAAGCTTTCAACAATAACAAGCTATAAATCATTATTGGACACAATTGGTTCGAATATGAAAACTGATTTATCTTGGGATGATATGGTAGATATCCAAAGCAAGTACCGCAATGCAATGGGGGATATTAAACAAGAAACCTTACAAGGACAAGGTGTAATGCGTGATGGCGTTTCCTATCAGGACATAGCACCAGAAGAACTGACTCGTGTACAAGGAATTTTGAAAGCACAATTAGAAAAATAAAAAAATCTGCAACTACTCGTGATAAGTGGTTGCAGATTTTTTTACTTATTGAAGCAATTTGAAGAGGTCTTTGGTCATGTTGGCATTTTTTGAGTCGGGATAGATGTAGTTACTTAAAGTGACAATCCCTGTACTTCCGTCAGGAGAAAAGGAGAGGGTGGGCTCAAATCCGACAAAGACACCATGACCAGAAATAAAGGTATCATTATGGTAAAATCCAGCTGTATAAGTATAGTCGAAGGGTAATTTTGGTCGAGACCATAGCTCGGTTAAGCTTGATTTAGAAATGATTTTCTCATCGATCAGTGCCTGAATAAAGGTAAACATATCACCAACTGATGAATACACATTGCCTGTTCCAGTTTCTGAGGCAAAGGTAGTATCGGGCGTCTTAATTGGTTGCTCATAAGCTGCTTTTTTATTTTCAGATGCGACAGCGTGATTAGAACTTGCGTAAAAAGTAGGATAGAAGCCGGTGTGTTGCAAGTTCAGTTTAGTAATAATTTGAGTGGTGAAATAGTCTTGGTAAGTTTGCCCAGTAATTTGCCGAATAATACCTGCTAATAACGTGTAATTAACTGCCGAATAATTCCATTTTGTTAATGGACTGTAAGTTAGATTGTTAAGAGCATAGTTCAGAGAATCTTCTTCTGATACGCCAGCCGTATTGAAGCCTTTTAACTGTAGTCCAGATGTCATGTTTAATAAATTTTTAATCGTAATTTGATCACTATTAGGAATGTTTGGATAAAAGGTTACTAATGGTGTTTCCATTGTTAATAAGCCTTCTTCTATTAATTTCATGACTAGGACTGCTGTGTAGGCTTTTTGGACAGAGGCAATCATAAATTCTGTATTAGCATCATTTAAGCGATCAAGAGACTTGTCAGCATAACCGTAGCCACGTTCTAAGACAATCTGATTGTCTTTAACTACTAAGATTGACCCAATAAATTTAGTGTCATTAATTTTACTTTCAATCTGTTTTGTCAGCTCTGGATATTGCTCACCATTGTTAGTTTGACCAAAGGCTATTCGAGGTTTCTTTTTTTCTTCTTCTTCTTTAAGTTGTTGGAGATTAAGGTCTATTTTTTTTTGTAGATCACTATTTTGTGTGGTTAGAGAAGCGACAGTTTGTTGCTGTTTTGTTAGTTCCTGTTGATTTTTGGCAGCTAGCTGAGGCTCGTAAAAGAAATAGAAAAAACAAAAAATGGCCAAGCCACCAGTTAGGAATCCGAAGAAGAAAAAGAAGCGATGATAGCGTCGTTGACGTTTTCTTTGTATATTCATTTGTTGTTTTCGTTTATTTTCCATAAGGGCCTCCCATGTTGCAAAAGCATGTTTATATACTCACAGTTATCTAGCGAGATATGCATAGATTAGTTATATCACTTCTAATATAAAAGATAAACAATTTTTGGCTATCCTTACAAAGACGTAAGCTTTTCGCTATAAGCTGTTAGAAAAATTTAATAAATCAAAAAATGACTGACAGCTAAGCTTGGGCTGTCAGCCACTTCTGATAATTAAGATCTTAGGGTTAGTTTGACAACGACTTCCGCGCGAGCCGTTTGTGGAAACATATCCACTGATTGTAGATAATCAACATCATATTTTTTGGTTAATCTAACTAAATCTCGAGCTAATGTAGAAGGGTTGCAGGAGACGTAGACTAATTTTCTACTTGGATAACGTAGAATAGCTTGAATCAATTGTTCGTCTAGTCCTGTCCTAGGGGGATCGACAATTATTCCGTCAGGCCTAAATCCAGCCCTTAGCCAGTGAGGAAGAAGCTCCTCAGCTGTCCCTACTTCATAACGACTGTTGTCAATACCAAGACGTTCAGCATTGCGTTGTGCGTCTTCAATCGCAGCTGGAATAGTGTCCATTCCTCGAACCCGCTTAACTTGCTTAGCGAGGCTTAGGCCGATTGTACCAACACCACAGTAGGCATCGACGATTGTGTCATTTGGTTGAACATCAAGGGCCTTTCTTGCTTCCTCATATAGGACAGCTGTCTGCTCTGGATTAAGTTGAAAGAATGCTCTCGGTGATAAGTCAAACACTAAATCACCGAGATGTTCTTCAATACTTTCTTTTCCCCAGAGATGTTGTGTGTCATCTCCCATCACAAGAGATGTTTTTTTATTTTGAATATTTTGCATAATTGAAACGACGTTTGGGATAGTTTCAATTATATCCGCAATTAAGGCCTTTTTTTTCGGTAATTTTGGACTATTTGTAATAAAAACTAATTGAATTTCTTTAGTAGCAATCCCAACTCGAACCATTAGTGTTTTGACAATTCCACTATTTTTTTGTTCATCATAAATAGGAACTTGATGCTTAGTCAACAGTTCAACTACTTGATTAACAGTGGACATGGTTGCGGGTTGTTGGACTAAACAGTCTTCAATGGGCACTAGCTGATGAGAATCAGCTTGGTAAAGTCCTGCTTGAGCATGGCCATCACTTGCTTGACGAACTTGGAATTGTAGTTTGTTTCTGTAATGCCAAGGTGTTTTCATACCAATTGTCGGTAAGAGTTTATAAGTTTGATAACCGTTTGGTTGGTATTTAGCCAGAGCTTGCTTAACCACATCCTTTTTAAAGCTTAATTGTGAGTCATAGGCTAGATGCTGCAATTGACAGCCACCACATTCTTCGTAAACAGAGCATGGAGGGATCACTCGGTCTGGGGCTTGCTTATTTATTTTCGTTAAGCGAGCTTCAACGAAACGTGGCATAATTTTAGTAACCTCGACTGTGACAGTTTCGGTCGGTAATGCGCCAGGAATAAAGACAATCGTTTTTTTGAAATAGCCAATGCCTTCTCCGTTGATGCCTAATCGCTTAATTGGAAGTGTTAGTGACTGGCCAAGTTTAATTGTATGTTTGGTTTCCATTGATTCACCTTTTTTCATTATTGTTTCAGCTTATCTATTTTAGCACAGAATCAATTGAAATGCTGTTGAAGTTGAATCAGCCTTCTGTTAATAAAAATATCTCAGCTATCAGGACGTTTTGGAAAGAAATATATGGTAAACTATTAAAAGATAGAGAACGTTTGTTTGTTCTTAGATATGACTATCATGAAAGTATTAAGAAAAAATGAGGAGTTGAAGACAATGGAAATTATTAACCGTCTCTCAAAGGAAAAAAATAATCAATACAAAGTCTGGCTCGAATCGGGTAGCTCCTTTTTTGTTTCAGAGGATGTCTTGGTTCGTTTACGGTTGCTCAAAGGAATGGAAGTTGATAATGAGCTTATTGAAACTGCAAAAAAAGAAAGTCAGTTGGATCACGGGTATCAAATGGCTCTCAATTATTTGAGTTATCAATTACGCTCTCAAAAGGAAATTGAGGATTATCTAAGAGGTCGTGAAATTGATAGTCCAAGTATTAGTGAAATTATTAAACGCTTAGAGTCTCTTAAGTTAGTCGATGATGTAATGTACGGAGAAAGCTATGTAAGAACGCAAATGCGTACATCAGATAAAGGCCCAAGCGTTGTTCGTCAACAACTGAAAAAAAGAGGGCTAAGGGATGATGTCGTTGAACAGGTTTTACAGCTTTATACAGAAGAAGAGCAAGGCCGTGTGGCGCTAGAGGTAGGAACTAAGGCGGCACGAAAATATGGTCGTAATAGTCATTATGAACGATTACAGAAGATTCGTCAGTATTTAATGACAAAAGGGTTTAATGGCGACATTATTACAATGACATTAGAGAGTCTGTCAATTGAAAAAGATGAAGAGGAAGAAGAAAACCTACTAGAAATTCAAGGCGATAAGCTGTGGCGAAAAAATCAACGCTTTGATGCTAAGAAACGTAAACAGAAAGTCACTCAATCCCTGTACCAAAAAGGGTTTAGTTTTGATATAATTAATGCCTATATTAGTCAGAAAGAGATGGAAGATGAAGAGTAAAATTGAGAAACCGGATGCTCGTTTGGAGCAAGTGGTTGCGGAGTGGAGTCAAGAAAAGATAGCAAGCTTTCAGCATGATTTTTTGGCTTGGTATGAACAAGAGCGTCGCCTGTTACCTTGGCGAGAGAATCAAGATCCTTACCGGATTTGGGTGTCTGAAATCATGCTACAACAAACCCAGGTAGTGACAGTCATTCCTTTTTTCTATCGTTTTATGGAGTGGTTTCCGACAATTAAAGAGTTGGCTGAGGCACCAGAGGAGAGACTTTTAAAAGCGTGGGAAGGTCTAGGCTATTACTCACGAGTGCGTAATATGCAGGCAGCTGCTCAACAGGTGATGGAAAATTTTAATGGTCAAATGCCACAAACAATTGAAGAAATCAGTACTCTAAAGGGGATTGGGCCGTATACTGCTGGGGCGATTGCAAGTATTGCTTTTGATTTACCAGAACCAGCTATTGATGGAAATGTCATGAGGGTATTTAGTCGGTTATTTGAATTGATGGATGATATTGCTAAGCCCGCTAGTCGGAAGACCTTTGATTTTGTTGTTCGTAAGTTGATCTCTCATGAGGATCCAAGTAGTTTTAATCAAGCCATTATGGATTTAGGGTCAGGAACTTGTACACCGACGAGTCCGAAGTGTGAAAGTTGTCCAATCCAAACCTATTGTAGCGCTTATCATAGCGGTACGATGACTAATTATCCAGTTAAGAGCAAAAAAATAAAAAGCCGTCCTGTTTATTATATGGCACAAGTTATTCGCAATCAGGATGGCGAGTATCTAATTGGTCAACGGCCAGAGACGGGATTATTAGCTAACTTGTGGACGTTTCCTTTGATAGAGGTGAACAAGGAGGAATACGTTGAGATGCGTAATCAATGGTTAGATTATGAGCAGAGTCAAAATGCCCAGACAAGGCTTAATTTAGTAGCGGAGGATGAAATAGATCTTAGCGACTGGGTATCTTCTAACGGTCAAGATAGTCAAGTGATTTGGCAAAAACAACCTTTGGGAGAGGTGACTCATGTTTTTAGTCATTTAAAATGGCATGTCTTAGTAACTTATGGTGTGACAAAAGATAAAGAATATGATTTACAAGCGAATGAATATTGGGTGAGACCGGCTGATTTTAATGAGTACGCGTTTCCTAAGCCACAGCAAAAAATGATTGAGTTATTAGAAGGTAAAGCTTATTTTTAATTAGGAGGTTGAAGTATGAAGACAATTGGATTAATTGGTGGAATGAGTTGGGAGAGCACAGTCGATTATTATCGTGTGATTAACCAAGCCGTTAAGCGTGAGTTAGGCGGGCTTCACTCGGCAAAGATTATTTTAGTTAGTGTTGATTTTCAGGAGATTGAAACGTATCAATTTGCTGGACAATGGGAAAAGAGCGAAGAGATTTTAGTTGAAGCTGCTAAGACATTAGAAAAAGCAGGTGCTGATTTTGTTCTAATTTGTACGAATACAATGCATAAAGTAGCTGGGGGTGTGGCAGCAGCCATAGAGATTCCTTTATTACATATTGCTAAAGTGACAGGAGAATTATTGGTAGAAAAGCAATTGAAAAAAGTTGCTTTATTGGGAACTATTTTTACGATGGAGCAGGCTTTTTACCGAGATGAAATTGAAGCTAAAGGTATTGAAGTTATCGTTCCTAACCAAGCTGACCGACAAGTGGTTAGCCGGATTATTTATGAGGAACTTTGTTTAGGCGAATTGAGTGATGATTCTCGTCGAACCTATTTACGAATTATTGCTGAGTTAGCTTCTCAGGGGGCTGAGGGGGTTATCCTAGGCTGTACAGAAATTGGGCTACTCATTAAACAAAGTGATACATTAGTGCCATTGTTTGATACAACCAAAATACACGCTGAGAGTGCTGCTTTATCTGCACTTTCACGGTAATCGTTCCTTGATTCGAGGAGAATTAGGTATTTTATTCTAGCTATCAGACATATTTGTGATATAATAATTCTGATGCCGGTGTAATGAACACCCTAACGAAATGGCTGAATCATTTCAGAGAAAGTAGGGTACCTATGCGTGTTCCTAGAGAAGGGGAATTCATCACCATTCAAAGCTATAAACACGACGGCAATTTGCATCGAACATGGCGAGATACCATGGTATTAAAAACAAGTGAGCACTCGCTCATAGGGGTCAATGACCATACTTTAGTGACTGAATCAGACGGTCGTAGATGGGTAACGAGAGAGCCTGCTATTGTGTATTTCCACAATAAATATTGGTTCAATGTGATAGCCATGATTAGAGAAAAAGGGGTTTCTTATTACTGTAATTTAGCCTCACCTTATCTCTTAGACGAAGAAGCTTTAAAGTATATTGACTATGATTTGGATATCAAAGTCTTTCCTGATGGAGAAAAGCGCTTGTTAGACGTCGATGAGTATGAAGAGCACCGTAAACAAATGAACTATCCGGCGGAGATTGATTTTATTTTAAAAGAAAATGTCAAGATTCTCGTCGATTGGATCAACAATGGGTATGGGCCCTTTTCTCAAGAGTATGTTGAACTTTGGTATGATCGTTATCAGCAATTGTCTCGTAAGTAGTATGAGGTTAGATGAGTTCTAACATAAGTAAAAAAGAATGGAGCTGTCAGCTGTTTAGCTGGCAGTTCCATTTTTAGCATTCTTTTCAATTAAGACCCGATAATTATAACAGGATAGGTTTCAGAAAGGGAATTGTGACTTAAGTCACGCCCTCTTTTTGTTTCACGTATATTATGTGATGACCGCGTCCCAAAAGTATACTCGCTCTGTTGTTCTTAGTGCTCGGAGTAAGACGAAGGTTGTCACAACTTCCTTTATTTAGAGAGTTTTTTCCATCATATGATGGGGGATATTGGCATCTAAAAATTCATCGCCATAAATTGAATAACCGAGTTTGCTATAAAAGCCGATTGCAGTATTCTGTGCGCCAAGAATAATACGTTCAAAGTCTTGTTCAGCGGCGATTTTCTCTGCTTCAAACATGAGCTTTTTTCCAAGGCTGAGATTGCGAGCCTCTTTCATAACGGCCATTCGCTGTAATTTAGCAACGTGATGGTCTTGTTTTAATAACCGACAAGTAGCAACTGGTTGGTTATCATGATAAAGGACGAAGTGGAGACATTTTTCTTCTCCATCTATTTCAATTGCTTCGGAGACACCTTGTTCCTTCATAAAGACAGCTCGTCTGATGGCTAAAGCATCTTGATAAATAGCTGTTGACAGGTCTTCAGTAAATTGGACGATCATGTAATTCTCACCTCTTGCTTAGATTTCTACTTATAATAGTACAAAAGAAGAGCATAAATCAAGTAAAAAGTTAAAATTTAAAGTGAAATAATCAGTCTTAAGAACTATTTTAGCGCTACTTTTTTTCGGATACAATAGAGAGAGGGAGAAGCAACATAAAATAATTGGTTATTTTGAATCTTATCGAGGTAAATAAGAGCAATTTGTGGTTAAATCCATTATACTAAATGAGAGTTAGATTATGTTGTTGTTCAGGTACAGGAAATGTGTACGTGAAAGTTGAAGGAGGAAGTATTATTGTTTGAAAAACTTAAGCAATCCAAGTTAATGTTTTGGTCGGTGGAATTACTAGTCATCGCGACCTTTATTTTGGTATCATCCAAGATAAATTTTATGTTTAAGCCGGTGGCAACGTTATTTACAACGCTTTTTGCCCCAATCTTAATTGCAGGATTTTTGTATTATATGCTTAATCCATTAGTGAAATTATTGATTAAAAAGACGAAGATGAAAAAGAATTTAGCTGTGGCCCTAGTTTTTCTCTTGCTACTTGGGGCGTTGGTCGTTTTTATTGGTGCAATTATTCCTAATCTTGCTAAGCAGATTGCTTCTTTAGCTAGTAGTGTGCCTGGAATTGTTAAAGGGCTAGAATCTTGGGTCAATGAGATGTTGGCTCATCCGATGCTAAAAAATGTTAACTATCAAGAATATATTGATAAGTTAGATCTATCTTTTGGAGACATTTTCAAAAATGTTGTTAATGGTCTATCAACTAGTCTTGGTTCTATTATTTCGTCAGTTGCGAGTGCGACTATGCTGATTGTGACGGTACCGTTAATTTTGTTTTATATGCTAAAAGACGGTGAACGTTTTGTTCCGTCGATCGAAAAGTATTTACCAAAAGCTCATTCTAATGAAATAAAAGAACTATTACATAAAATGAGTGAAACAATTTCTGCTTACATTAGTGGGCAAGCGCTAGAATGTCTATTTGTGGCTGTCGCTACTATAGTTGGCTACTGGGCAATTGGTGTGGAGTATGCTTTCTTATTTGGTGTCATTGCGGGGCTGACAAACATGATTCCGTACTTAGGTCCATACATTGGGTTAGCGCCGGCTGTTTTAGTGACAGTCTTCGATTCACCCTTCAGAGCGATTTTAGCATGTGTGGTTGTCCTCGTTGTACAGCAAGTTGATGGTAACTTTATCTATCCTTTGGTAATTGGGAAAAGCTTGGATATTCATCCATTAACCATTATTTTAATTTTATTAGTAGCGGGAAATATTGCTGGCTTACTTGGAATGATTTTGGGAGTTCCTTTTTACGCAGTCTGTAAAACAATTTTTATCTATGTATTTGATATCGTGCAACTTAATCGAAAAAAAGAACTATTAGATGGTTCTAGTAAGTTAATAAAATAATTCTTAATATTGATAAATCGTATCATTTATGATACGATTTTATCGTATATCATTAACATGAGAAGATAGGGTGAAAGCCTTTAATTATCATGATGGAAAAACTACTGATGGCCCTATGACTACATAGTGAAAGCCCAGGAGTAAAAAGGGACTGTCGTTCCCTAAATAAAAGGAGAGAACAGCGTATGAATGCTGACCCGGAGAGTCAGTCGTTAATAGGACAACTTTTAATTTTAGTCATATTAACAATGTTAAATGCTTTCTTTGCAGCCGCAGAGATTGCCGTCGTATCACTTAATAAAAACAGAATCCAACAAAAAGCAGAGCAAGGGGATAAAAAAGCTGCCCGTTTGTTTGCTTTATTAGGAAATTCAAGTAACTTTTTATCAACGATTCAAGTTGGTATTACGTTAGTTAATATCTTGTCAGGGGCCTCTTTAGCAGACTCACTTTCAAGAAAATTAGCCCCACTTTTTGGGGATGCTACTTGGGCAACACAACTATCAAAAGTCCTTGTATTAATGCTATTAACTTATATTTCAATTGTGTTTGGTGAGCTTTATCCAAAACGGATTGCACTAAATAAATCAGAGGAAGTTGCCCGAATTGCTGTTGGGCCAATTTTAGCGATTGGTGTAATTGCTAAGCCCTTTGTTTGGCTGTTATCTGCTTCAACGGATGTGTTAAGCAAACTTACTCCAATGAAATTTGATGATGAAGATAATAAAATGACCCGTGATGAAATGCGGTATATGTTAGAAAAAGAAGGTATCTTGGAATCAGATGAGTTAGAAATGGTTCAAGGGGTATTTTCATTAGACACAACAGTTGCTCGGGAAGTGATGGTTCCTCGGACAGATTCATTCATGATAGATTTAAATGAACCAATGGCGAACAATTTAGAGCTGATTTTGAATAATACTTATTCTCGCGTGCCAGTTTATGACAATGATAAAGATAAAGTAATTGGTGTTTTGCATTTGAAACGGTTATTGAAGGAAGCACATGAAAAAGGGTTTGATAAAATTGATTTAATGTCAATTTTACAAGAACCATTATTTGTCCCAGAAACGATTTTTACGGATGACTTATTATATGAGCTGAAACGTACTCAAAACGCTATGGCGATTCTTTTAGACGAGTATGGTGGGATGGTCGGTATTGTAACATTAGAAGATTTATTAGAGGAAATCGTTGGTGAAATTGACGATGAATCCGATCAGGTCGAAAAACTTTATACTCAAATTGAAGATAATGTTTATTATGTACAAGGTAGAATGCCGATTGGTGAGTTTAATGAAGAATTTGGTACAAACTTAGATATGAAAGACGTCGATACAATGGCAGGTTATTTAATCACGGCTCTTGGAACTATTCCAGACAAGGATCAAAAATTGTCTTATACAGTGGACAATCTGACATTGATTTCGGAAGAGATGGAAGGGTCTCGCGTATTATTGTTGAAAGTGATTTTTCATGAACCTGCTGAAGAAGAACCAGAGGAAGAAAAGAAGTTTTTCGGAAACGGGAATAAAAATAAGTCGAACGATGATGAATAGAAACAAACAGTCAGCTGATTATTTTCAGCTGACTGTTTTTTACAAAAGAAAGAAGGGATCGTTTTGAGTAAACGTCAACTAATTTTAAGAGCAGATGATGCGGGATCAAGTTCATCTGCTAATTATGCCATGGTTAATGTGATTGAGGCGGGCATGGTGAAAAATATTTCTTTGATGGCAGTAGGACCTAAAATTGAGGAAGCAGCTAAGCTACTGAAAAAATATAAGTCAGTTTGTTTTGGGGTTCACTTAGTTTTAAATGCTGAGTGGGATCGAGTGAAATGGGGACCTATAACAAAATTAGATTCCTCGAGTGGATTAGTTGATAACGAGGGCTATTTTTTAGCTGATCCCAAGATGTTTAGTGAAACTAAACCGAATGTATCTGTCATTATGGCAGAATACGAGTCTCAATATCAACGCCTAATTGAATTAGGATTTCCAATTAGTTATGTAGACTCCCATATGTTTGCCGAGTTTTATGTGCCAGGGCTGCAGGAAGCTGTTGATGAGTGGGCGATAGAGAAAGGCCTGCTTAATCATGCTGATTATTATTCAGTTCCACCGGATATTGACAAGTTAATTAATCGTGAAGTAAGAACTGTGAGCTTTTTAACAACCGTCCCACCTGGTCAATACTTCTATGTGATTCATCCAGCTTTAGATTCAGCTGAAATGCGTTTGACAGGGAATTCCGAGGTTAGTGGAGAGAAAGTGGCGATTGATCGTCAAAAAGAAGCAGAGTTATTTTCAAAAAAAATGGTAAAGTTAACGTTGAAAGGGTTGGGAATAGAGACAATACGCTACGATCAAGCCAAAAAAATGCCGCGAATTGATTTGAAGTCATTTTTCGGTTAAGACATAGTGTAGAAGACGTGACTAACCTCGTTTTGCTCCAAGCACTGGGAACTTCGATAGCTTAAAGAAACTCGATGATCCATATTTCTAGGTAGTAAACTGCTTAGAATAAGGACTTGCAAGAGAGGTTAAAGACAATGAAACGAAGTCCATGAGTCGTTTTTTTGTGACGTGTTTAGCATGCGATATATGTTAAACAATAAAGAGCTGAGACAAAAGTCGCAGCTCTTTATTTAACGTTGTTAGCCAACTATAGAAATTACTCAGCAGTCTCAGCCACTTCTTTTAAATAAGTGGAGATGACAGATAAAAAGGCTTCTCCGTATTTGTCGAGTTTGACGGTACCTACACCGCTAATTGTTCCAAGTTGGGCACTGCTTTCTGGTAACTGAGCAGACATTTCTCTTAAAGTAGCATCATTAAAGACGATGTAAGCTGGTACTTTTTGCTGGTCGGCAAACTCCCGACGCAATACCTGTAGCCGAGCGAAGAGAGCTGGATTAGCAACATCGTCGGTAACAGAGGTTTTCTTTTTAGGCTCTTCATCCTTGGCTAGATTCATCATTAACTCTGCATGAGGTGTCAGTAAATCCTTTGCGCGAAAGCCAAGTTGTAAAACGGGATATTGACCATCACTGGTAATCAAGTAACCTTCTGCTAACATAAACTCGATCATCTGCCGAATTTGTTTTTCGCTTGTCTCTTTCATAATGCCGTAAGTAGAGACATTATCTAGGCGTAATGTCTTTATTCTTTTTTGCTCACTACCACGAAGAACATCCACAACCATTTTAGTACCAAAGTTTTCTCGTAATCGTTTGACACAGGAAATTATTTTTTGCGCCTGAATTGTCACATCAACTTTTTCAAAATTGGTTAAACAGTTACTACAATTGCCACAATAATTACTACTAGCTTCACCAAAATAGTTTAAAATATAGTGTCGCAAGCAATCTTGAGTAAAGCAATAAAATGACATGCGTTTCAGGCGCTCTTGTTCATGCTTTTTGAAGGACTCACGCTCTAGTTCTGATAATTGATCGTTTTCGTTGTCATTATCAATAAAAAATTGATTTGTGACGACATCACGACCGCTATAGAGTAAAATACATTCTGCTGGGGAACCATCTCGTCCAGCACGGCCTGCTTCTTGGTAGTAGCTTTCCATGTTTTTCGGCATATTATAGTGAATGACGAATGCGACATTTGATTTATCTATCCCCATTCCAAAGGCATTAGTTGCAACCATCAGTTTCATTTTATCTGTAACGAAAAGTTCTTGATTGTTTCGTCGTTCATCACTAGTTAGGCCGGCATGGTAACGGGTAGCAGAGTGACCTAAATCTGATAAACGTTGGCAAACTTCCTCAACATTTTTGCGAGATTGGCAATAAATGACGCCACTAATATCTTCGTGCTTAGCGACGTAGTCTTGGACAAAGCGAAATTTATCTTTAGGTTTTTCAACTGCGAATGACAGATTTTTACGATCAAAGCCTGTCGTTAATGTTAAGGGATTTTTTAACTGAAGTAGCTGACTAATATCTTCTTTGACTAACTGGGTAGCAGTCGCCGTAAAGGCACCAACGATTGGTCGTTTTGGCAAAGCTTCTAAATAGTCGTTAATTTGTAAGTAGCCAGGTCTAAAATCTTGCCCCCATTGAGACACACAATGGGCTTCATCTACGCTGACAAATGCGATAGTAACTGACCGAGAGAACTCTAAAAAGCGAGGTGTCGTTAATTGTTCTGGTGCTACATAGATTAATCGATAGTGATTATTGCGTGCATTTTGCATCATCTTACTTTGCTGACTAGCAGTCAGTGAGCTATTTAAATAAGCCGCAGGAATTCCGACTTGGTTGAGGGCGGTAACTTGGTCCTTCATTAATGATATTAAAGGAGAAACGACAACGGTCAATCCCTCAAATAATAGAGCAGGAACTTGATAACATAAGGATTTTCCGGCTCCAGTAGGCATAATACCAAGAACATCCTGACCAGCGACTAAGGCATCGATGATTTCTGTTTGCCCATCACGAAATTCCGAGTAACCAAAGTAGGTTTGTAGGATAGAATACTTATCTTGACTCATGTATAGAATCTCCTTTCATTGACTAATTTAAGATTAAAAGACATCTGTCATTATAACATATATTTGTTAGGAGATAATGGCCTGTGTAAATTATCCGTGGAAAGAGGAGATGGAAATAGCCAAATAAGAGGAAGAGACAGGTTAAATTGTCTCTTCCTCTTATTTATTAATCTATCGCATTTTGCTCTATGACGTTTTTCATCCAAAAACTTGATTGTTTCGGGTAACGTTTAAAGTTATCGTTAATATCAACACGGTAGAAGCCGTAGCGATTTTTATAGGCATTAAGCCATGACCAACAATCTACAAAGGTCCAAAGATGGTAACCAAAACAGTTACTACCTTCTTCGATTGATTTATGAAGAAATTGAAGATGGTCTTCAATAAATTCAATACGGTAATCATCCTGAACGATGCCATTTTCATCAATAAACTTCTCTTCACCTTCAACACCCATCCCATTTTCTGAGATAAACCAAGGGATGTTTTCGTAGTCATTTTTTATTCTCATTGAGATATCGTAAATGCCTTCTGGATAAATTTCCCAACCACGATGAGGATTTATGCGTTTATCAGGCCAGTCATAGCCCTTAAAGTATGAGCCAGGCGTGATAGTCTCCATATCAGGATTATCTTGATGCTGCACACGTAACGGTTGGTAGTAGTTAACGCCTAAAAAATCAACTTTGTTATTAGCAATTATGTCTAAGTCACCTTCAACCATTTCTGGCAATAGATTTGTTTCTTTATATAGTGTAACTAGTTCTTCTGGAAAATGTCCAAGAACAATTGGATCCAGCAAACTACGGATTAGCAATAAATCAGCTAAACGACGTGCTTCTTGGTCTTTTTTATCGTCACTTTTCGCGTAAACAGGTGATAGATTAAGGATACAAGAAATTTCTCCGTCATTGTGTTTATTTTTACGAAAAGCTTCGACAGCTTTTACATGAGCCATAACAGTATGGAAACCAACTTGAATAGCTCGTTTATAATCATGAACGGCAGGGTAGTGGGCATCACCTAGATAACCACACTCAATATGTACCATTGGCTCATTAAAGGTTGCCCATTTTTTAATAATGTCGCCGAATAAAGTGAAAGCTGTGTCGGCATAAAACGCAAAAGCATCGACTGATTCACGCGTTTCCCAGCCGCCTTTTTCCATTAACCACATTGGCATATCAAAGTGGAAAAGGTTCATAATTGGCTCGACTCCTTTAGCTTTTAGCTCGCTAAAATAGTCACGATAATAAGCAACTGCCTGTTGATTGACAGTCTTACCATCAGGTAAAAGTCGGCTCCATGAGATAGAGGTACGATAAGAGTTTAATGACATATCTTGCATCAATTGAACGTCTTCTTTGTACTGATAGTAAACATTAGAGGTATCTTTAGGTCCCACTTGATTAAAAAAGCGCTCTGGTTCTTTTTCAAACCAGTAGTCCCATGTCGATGGACTTTTGCCATCTATTAAAGCGGCCCCTTCGGTTTGTGGTGCTGAGGCAGCGGCTCCCCAAAAGAAATTTTTTGGAAATTGTCTCATGTCTTAAACTCTCCTTTATTTTTGTATATCAACTGACTGAGATTCAGCCAGTTGATACACTTTTTTAGTCTTTCATCCAAATTGTACTATGAATCTCTGCAGATTCCAAAGTATTTGTTAATACCTTGTCACTAAGCGTTTCGATTAGAGTAGCTCGTTGTGAACTATAGCCAGCAATGGTCAGTGTTAGTGGGTATGAGTTTGTATTAGACAAGTTATAGCCACGCACGATAATCTCATTTTGATGTTCTTTTCGTTTCATTGTAGTTAGTAAATAACCGTCAGATTGAATGGTTAAAAATTGTTTAGTTGTTGCTAAACTACCTGAATGCTGTGTTGTTTGACAACTTGAAAGTGGCACTTGGAAATTTTGTGCGGCTTTAAAGGTAGTGTTATAGTCATCTGAACCATGGAAATCAACTGCAAATTCGACTTTTTGTGGACCGAAGCATTGAGCTTCTGGTGTTGCAAAGTAACCCCAATCACCTAATTCGCCTGTAGCGCGGAAAATAGTTAGCGCAATAGTTGTGTCTTTTTCGACAAGTTCGTATTCATTGATGCCAAAGTTGGCAACAGTGACTCCAGCTTTTTCGTCACGAACATTAACAAATGCTTGTTGATGTTGTGGATTAGTTGGATTTTCCCAAGACGAGCTGACTGCATTTGGTCTTTCTACTACTTCGTAAATACTCTCAGCGTAATGAACGTCTGTTTGAATCTTCGTTGGGAATAAGACACGTAGCCGATGATTTTTCATTTGGTTGTTGAAGCTAGTCGTAAATTTAAGCTGCGAGCTATTTTGATCTAGTCGAATCAAGGTTGTAATTTCTAGAGGAACTAGTTCCTTACTGCGACCAGCTTTTCGGTCTCTGAATTCAGTAACAGAATACATTTCTTCATTCAAGATCGCTTCATCTGCACTAATAGGAATCATCATCGTCTGCGTTAGAGCAATTTCTGCTAACAAGGGGCTATCAGTTACAATTGAAACGGTAGAAAGGAACTCATGCCCATAAATAGCTTTGTCTCCTTCTGGTTGTTTAAAGATATATTCATTAGCAATATCGCCAACATTTTCGTAGGTTAAGAAATTATCATGAGTGATGGCTGTTTTTTTATCCATAATTCTTAAGCGACCATCCGCTTTTATGACGACCTTTATGTGCTCGTTTTCTAATACTTGCCCATTATCTTGAATTAAACTAGTCGTATTTTTTTGTGTCACTTTTTCAACAAGTGCGTAGCCTTTCCATGACATTTCAGGCATCTCGCTGACCATCACACGAACTTTGATATAACGAGCCATAAACGGTACTCTAAAACCGTCTTTTGGTAGATCATAGCCGAAGCGAACATCTGTATCGATGATTTCGGCTGTCACTTCTTGTCCAGTTTCATCAATCACAACTAGATCAGGAATCTCTTCATTTTTTAGCTTATAATATTGATCATTTGGAGCTCCGTCTGAAAATAAAGCGCGTGTCCATTCTATTTCAGTTTCAATCACATCGGATTTTGGATTGCCACTTGTGTTAACTAAAACGAAGGGCTTGCTGTTTTCAGGGAAGCAACTTGTGTCAATTGCAGAGGCCAATGTGTCTAAGGCTTCACTGGCTAAGAAGCGGCCAACCTCTAATGATTTAGCAAAACGAGTCATCATTTCCTGATGAACTTCATCAACACTACAGCCGCAAATACTGTCATGAGGATGATTTTGTAAAAGTAATTTCCATGCGTACCGTAGTTCGTCGTGAGGATAGTTCCCCGTAAGCTCTGAGGCCATCGTTGCTAGCGGTTCTGTAATGTTTTCTAATTGACGCTGTACCTCGGTATTCTTTTGTTTTAAATAAATACGTGCTGATGAGGTGTTAGCTAGGGTATACCAACCGTCAGTTTCTTGACTGGTCAATTCGCCTTCAACTGTACTAAGGGTTGCTGGCGCATCAGCCATAACGGCTTTCAAATAGTCATCAAAGCTGCTGTGAATAAAGTCATAGTCTGGGAATAATTGGTTTGCTAATTTGATTGCTTTAGTCACATCTTTTTGAAGTGGTTGGTGGTCACAGCCATTCATCATCAAGAGATGACCTGTTGAAGCATATTGCTCAGCATCAGCTAATTTGGTATTCCAAAAGTTAATGGCCGCTTCTTTTTCGACAGGAATTTCATTGCCATTACTGTACCAGTTGGCAAATAGCACACTAAAAATTTTTGAACTATCAGGGCCTTGCCACCACATTTCAGAAAACTGTGAGGCATACTTTTCATCATTAATAACAGCATTATTGAAACCAGTTGGTTTAACACCACGACCAAAGGCCGCAACTTCTATGCCACCTTCACGCATCATTTGTGGAGCTTGTCCCATATTACCAAAGGTGTCAGGGAAGTAGCCAAGCATAACAGGATCGCCCCATTTGCGACTTTCTTCTAAGCCAATTAACATATTTCGTGTGTTCGATTCGGCACTGATTAAGAAATCATCTTGTAAAATATAGAAGGGGCCGATTTTTAATTTTCCATCAGCAATTGCTTGGCGAACTTCGGCTTCTTTTTGAGGCCGAACCTCCAGATAGTCGTCAAGTGCAATCGTTTGGCCATCTAAATGAAAACTGTGAAAATCTGGATCGACTTTGATGAGTTCTAAGAAATCATCCATCAGTGCAACAAGACGCATGTGATGTTGTTCGTAAGGCATATACCACTCGCGATCCCAATGACTGTGGGAAATAATGTAAACTTTTTTCTTTGTCATAATAGTTAATTCTCCTTATATGCTAAAGAGCTAGTCTGTGAAAAGACTAGCTCCTAGTTTAATTAATTGATTGAAGCTATCTAATTGTCAGTGTGACTCTTAGTTGCTGAGTAAAGCTATCTGTTATTTTTCAACGCGAATATCGTAGTAGTCCATGACTAATTCACAAAACATCATATTAGCCCACGAGAACCATTCTCGTGTAAATTCGTCAGGATTATCAACATTGACTCCTTCGTGCATAAGGTCAGTTCCACCAGTTGTTGATGCTAACATATCAAGTATTCGTTTTTTCTCACTCTTATCAGAAGTAGTCATCCCTTCTATAGAAACGGCTATCGGCCAGATATAGTTTTCAGGTGTATGAGAACTGCCAATTCCTTTTGCGAATTTTCCTTCATAATAATAAGGATTTTCTGAGCTTAACAACGTTTTTCTCGTTGCGAGGTAAACTGGATCTTTTTCATCGCAATACCCCAAATAAGGAGCAGCCATTAAGCTTGGGACATTTGAATCATCTTGAATAGAAAAGTTGCCTAAGCCATCCACTTCGTAAGCAAAGATTGTTTCGTCAGCCGCGTTTTTTACTTGAGCAAACTCTTTAATTCCAGCATCAATTTCTTTTTTCAATTTATTAGCTCGTGCGACAACATCTGGTTGTGGCAAAATATCTGTATAAATTTCTTCTAGATAAGCTAATACAACGACAGCAAACATATTTGACGGAACTAGGTAGCCATAGATACAACGATCATCACTTGGACGGAAACCAGACCAAGTCATGCCAGTTTTAGCGACAGGGGTTCCTTTACCATCATGAGTTAAGGTGTCTTCTTCACGCCAAGTATCACGTTCAAAAGTGTAAGGTGATTGACTATGATCTTGTTCAGTTTCCCAAACAGTCAAGATTTTTTCCACACCAT
The DNA here is from genome assembly GCF_059621045.1 of Vagococcus sp. WN80Y. NCBI lineage: Bacteria > Bacillati > Bacillota > Bacilli > Lactobacillales > Enterococcaceae > Vagococcus > Vagococcus sp. WN80Y. The sequence continues at coordinate 25,106 of NZ_JCAQHY010000165.1, read as the reverse complement.
CTTTAAAATCTTGGTTGAAGTGGGCAGTATCGCCTGTTGCTTTGTAAAGCAAGTAAGCAAGTTGAACAGGGTAACATAATGAATCGATTTCATATTTCCGTTCCCAAATCCACGGTGTCATTTCTGTGTCGTCTGTTTGGTGTCCCGCGTTATTTGCCTCTTCATTAAATGCGTTAGCATAAGGGTCCATATTGATATAGAAGAATTGTCGTTTGACTAGTCCAGCAATCATCGCCGCTAAGTCAGGGTCATTTTTAGCAATAGGGAGGTAAGGGCGAACTTGAGCGGTAGAGTCTCTTAGCCACATTGCAGGGATATCACCAGTTAATAAAAATGTTGTTTGGTCCTCTAAACGCTTAACTGTTGTTAAAAGCGTGTTAGCAAAACAATTAGAGAAAATCTCGCCCCATTTAGGATTGTCTGCTTGAGTTTTAGCTTTCATGTCATCCATAAAAAGTTGAACAGATGTTGGAACTTTTTCATAAGCCATTAAAATAGCCTCCTTAAAATGATATATCATTTGTTTGCAATTACGATTATATGGTATATCATTGGATTTGTCTAGTGGAAATATAATAGAAAATATAGGACAGATTATAGCTGATACTTGTTATAGCTGACGATGACTAATAAGTAAGTATGGATGATAGATAGAATTAGCAGTAATAAGTGATTTATCGCTCTTTGTAGTCTGCTAGTAAGTAGTGTGGTAAAATATGAATCAGAGAAACGGAGAGACTATCATGAAGAAAAAACCGTTATACCAAGTGATTTTAAATGATATAAAAAATGATATATTGACAGGTAAATTTAAACCGGATGAGCAAATTCCGACTGAATTAGAACTCGCAGAGCGCTATCAAGTTAGTCGAATAACATCTAAACGAGCACTAGCGGAATTAGAGAATCAAGGATTCATTTACCGTTTACGAGGGAAGGGCAGTTTTGTGAAGGAAGCGGTTGTCCGTAAGTTATCTGGAGATAAAACGGATCTTCTATTTGTGATGCCATTTCCTAAAGATATTGGTTTTGGCAATTACACACAGGGGATTTTTCAAGCGATTGAACATACTCCTTATCGACTAGTTGTACAATCTCATGAGAGCCTGAATCAAGAAACCTTGGGAACTATTATTGAGCATTATGCAGGGATTATTTTTTATCCGATTAATCGGGGATCTGATTTGGAAATGCTCTATAGTCTGTTTCTTCATCAGATGCCAACGGTTATCTTAGATAAAGAGTATGAAGGAATAGAATTTACGACAGTAGTCTCAGATAATCAGCAAGGTGGTTTTGAAGCGACGAATCATTTGTTGAAGACAGGGTTAAAAAAAGTCGCTTTTGTCAGTAGTCAGCCCATTATGGAAATTTCAACGATTAGAGAACGTTATTTAGGCTATCTTAAAGCTCTCCATCATCAAAAAAATCCATCAAAATTATTATATGAAGATCTAGGTCATAACTCATTCGATAACTTTGTTGATGAGGTCATCGATTCGGCTATTAAAGAAGGAGTCGAAGGCTTAGTGGCTGAAAATGATTTAGTTGCGATTGCCCTAATCAATCATATTAAACAACGCGGGTTAACTATTCCAAAGGATTTATCTATTGTTGGTTTTGACAATATTCAAGCTAGTGAGTTATTGGAGCCTAAGCTGACAACTGTTGGTCAGAATTTTACTGAGATGGGATTGTTAGCGTGTCAAAAATTGATTGAACAAATCGAAAGTCCTTTGCCTATTTGCGAAACACTTGTCGTAGATGTTGATTTTATTGAGCGAGAGACTACTAAAAAAGTGAGTGGGTTTTAGTGAAACAGATATCGGTATTAATAAAACCAGCCTCGTCTTTATGTAACTTACGCTGTCAGTATTGTTTTTATGCTGATATTAGTGATATGCGAGAGGTTCGCTCTTTTGGTCGGATGACAATTGAGGTGATGGAAAAGATGATTGATTCTCTTTTTTTGGATCTTGAAGAAGGGGATCACTTATCTGTTGCTTTCCAAGGAGGGGAGCCAACCTTAGCTGGTTTAGCCTATTTTCAAGCTTTCGTGGCATATGTGGAGCGGCAAGTTAAGAAAATTAGTGTTAATTATGCAATTCAAACGAATGGTACCTTGATTGATGAGGCTTGGTGTGCGTTTTTTAAGGAGCATCATTTTTTAGTCGGATTATCTTTGGACGGTGGGCATAAGTTTCATGATAGTTATCGTGTAGACGCTAAGGGAAGAGGGACTTTTTCGAAAGTTCTGGAGACAAAGCAGTTATTTGATCGTTATGGCATTGAATACAATGTTCTTTGCGTACTGACCAATCAAAATGCTCGCCATCCCAAACAATTGTTTAATTTCATCATGAGTAATAAAATAAAATTTATGCAGTTTATTCCTTGCTTGGATGAGTTAGAAGCAGAGACGCCTTCGATTTATGCGTTAACACCAGAGCGTTTTGCTAGTTTTTATAAGCAACTTTTTTTTCTATGGCAAAAGGAATACCACAAAGGTCAATACTATAGCATTAATTTGTTTGATAATGTCGCTAATTTATTAGGACATGGTCAAGTGAATGCTTGCGGTTTGGTTGGTAAATGTGCGGTTCAATATGTGATTGAAGCAGATGGCAGTGTCTATCCCTGTGATTTTTATGTGCTGGATGAGTATAGATTAGGAAATATCACTGAAAAAACCTTGAGGGAGCTATTTTCGGTGAAAATTGCCCGTAATTTTTTACAAACTCCTCGCGATATGAGTGGTTTATGTGAGAGCTGTTCTTATATTAACGTCTGTGGTGGTGGATGTAAGCGAATGGAGCAGACGATTTATAAAAATAGAGAAGGCACTTATTGTGGCTATCAGGATGTTTTGAAAACAATAGCTAGACCATTGTTTGAAATTAGTCGTAGTTGATTATAAATTGTGTTCCTTTTTTGAAAGGGAACATAAAGTAAAAGAGAATGAAGCATACGCCAAAATCCGCGTGTGTCTCATTCTCTTTCTAGTTTATGTCAATTAATTTTAACTTGTATTTCAATAATAAAACGCGGGTGACGCTCTTATTAATTTTTTCGATGGGAATTTTTTTGTCTTTGACAGCTTTAATGACAGCTGGTATTTGTGTGTGATAGCTGGAGCTCAGTATTAAATCTGCGCTACTGTTAATTGCTGAAATTGCGGCGTCTTCCTGAGTAGTAAATTCTTTTAAGCCTGCCATATCAAAATCATCTGTCATGATGACACCATTAAATTTTAGCTCTTTTCGTAAGTAGTCGTAGACGTTGCTTGAGATAGAAGCTGGTTTTTTATCATCTAAAGCATTGACGATGTTGTGGGTAATTAGAACTGAGTCGGCACCAGCTTCAATTCCTTTAATGAAAGGAGGGAGTGCCTCTTTTTTTAATTCTTCAAGGGAACGTTTATCACGTACAATTTCTAAGTGAGAGTCGCGGTTATCGCCATAGCCAGGAAAATGCTTGAGAGTGCTACCAATGCCTAGTTTATTCATTTCTTTAACGGCTGTTTCAATATAGCGAGTAGTCTCATCGATATTTTTACCAAGGGTACGTTCATAGATAAACGAGTTTGGGTTGGTAGAAGCATCTGCCACAGGGGCGAGGCTCATTGAAATACCGAGATCATTTAAAATAGACGCTTGATAAGCTAGCTCTTTTTTTACTCCATCTAAGCCGCCATCTTGGTAGCTTTTTTGAGGAGAGCTAAATGCTTTTTTTAGAAAACCTTTTTCATAGCTCAATCGTGAAACTACCCCACCCTCTTCATCAGAAGCAATAATTAAAGGAAGCCCAGCCGCTTTTTGGTAACTTGTAATTTTCTTTTTTAATGAATCTTGGGATTCTCCTGCAATATCTCGGCTAAAAAGCAGATAGCCACCTAAATGATAGCTGGTTAAATCTTCTAATTGGTTTGTTTCAGGCACCCTAGCTAAAAATAGTTGACCTACTTTTTCTTCAAGGGTCATCTCAGATACTTGTCTATCAAAGGCTTTTTCAGGATCAATGGCAGTTAAGATTGGCAAGGGCCGTTTTTTTATGAGTGTTTTAGCTAAAGTGATTTGAGTATTACCGACCTGTTTAGTTGGTAATGTCTTAGATGAAGCTTGTAGATAGTAAAAGCCAGCAATTAAGCCGAAAAGGCCAACGATGATACTAGCTAGCTTTAGTTTTTTAGTCATGTGGATCTGTCTCTCCTTTTTTTCTTCCTAATTGGAAGGTGGAAACCTTATTTCCGTAACTGATACTAGCTATTATAGTAGCACAATCAGACGAATCGAAACAACCAAAGAGGACTAAAAAGACTTAAATTTTTTCTCTTTTTAATGAAGAAAATCTGATAAATGAAAAGTAGTTAAGTTTAATTTTTGATAATATGATATATCATATGTTTACAAATACGTTTAAATGATATATCATTGCGCTAGAAAGAGATATGTAAAAGGAGTGATGTTATGTTAACTGAAAAAGATTTACTAGCGATTGACACCCGCCAAGGCACAAATAATCAACATGCGTATTCAAATGGAAACTGTTTGCCTTACACGGCTGTCCCTTTTGGAATGAATCATTTTGTGGCGCAAACAGCAGATCAGAGAGGGAGCTGGTACTTTAATCCACATGATCGTGTGTTTCAAGGATTTCGATTAACCCACCAACCGAGTCCATGGATGGGAGATTTTTCAAGTCTGTTAATGACTCCAATTGCTGGGAGAGTCAATGATTATAGTTTATTTACTATTCAAAGCAGTTATCGCCCAGAGGAAGCTGTCTATGCTCCTCATTATAATAAAATTAAGCAAGAACGATATCAAATTACATCTGAGCTAGTCCCTACAACGTATGGAGCTGCTATTACGAGTCAGTATCTTTATGGAGAGAATGCGGGATTTGTCTTAACTAGTAAAGGTCGCTTTAGCTTAAGTATTGATTCAGCGACCAATCGTCTTTCTGGTTTTGTAATTAATTATTCTGGCTCTGAGGATCCGGATTTTAAAATGTACGTTGAGTTAACCTTTAGTCATCCAATTGATATGGAAACAAGTGGCTTTTATCAAGATGATCAATTACTATCAACGGCTAGTCTAGAAGGTGAAGACCTTCAATTAGTGATTCGCTTTAAAGAGTGTCAGTCACTTGAAACAAGGTTAGCTACCAGTTTTATTTCATTGGAGCAAGCAAGTTTCAACTGTCAAGAATTTATGAATGACTCATTTCAGGCGTTGAAGGAACAGGCGAGTGCTAAGTGGTTGAATTACTTAAATCGAATCGAAGTTCAGGATCGACAAGAGGAGGTAGTTAAGACATTTTATACGTCTCTTTATCGCACTTTTTTATTCCCTCAAAAATTTTACGAGGTTGATATGAAGGGACGAGATATCCATTATGACACACTGAGTCGGACTGTTAAGGAGGGGAAACTTTATACGAATAATGGTTTTTGGGATACGTATAAGACTGTTTACCCACTTTATTCATTGATTGCAGTGGAAGACTATCAAGAAATGCTTGAGGGGTTTTTGAATTCGTACCACAATGCTGGTTATCTGCCGAAGTGGCTATCGCCTGATGAACGAGGGTTAATGCCTGGTACACTTGTGGATGCTGTTATAGCTGATGCGGCGGTCAAAGGCATCGCCCAAGAATTAATGCCCGAATTTCTCGAAGCGATGATTAAAGGTGCTACTGTTCAAAGCGATCATCCGCACTATGGTCGTCGTGGAACAAATCAGTACAATAAAATGGGGTATGTGTCATCAGAATATGGAGAAAGTGTCAATCATACACAGGACTATGCCTACTCAGATTTTTGTATTGGTCAAGTTGCGACATCAGAAGGTCAGCACGAATTGGCACAAACGTACTTTGAGCGTTCGCATAATTACCGCAATATTTTTGATAAGTCCGTTGGCTTCATGCGGGCAAAAGAACCGGATGGGACATTTGTAGCTGATTTTCACCCATTTAACTGGGGGAGAGATTATACAGAAGGTTCGGCTTGGCAAAATAGTTTTGCTGTCTATCATGACTTTGCTGATTTGATTAAACTTCATGGTGGTACAACTGCCTTCTTTGAAAAATTAATTGAGCTGTGCAATACGTATCCTGAATTCAAGGATTTAGGCTATGGCTTTGAAATTCACGAGATGAGTGAGATGGCAGCTGTTAATTTTGGACAAGTTGCGATGTCTAATCAACCAAGCTTCCATCTACCCTACCTCTTTAACTATGTGAATCAACCGCTCTATACCCAGTTGTTGGTTAAAAACATTAAAGATAATCTCTTTAACACTGGCTGGGATGGCTACCCAGGAGATGAAGATAATGGCAGTACAGCAGCTTGGTATATTTTTTCAAGTCTAGGCTTTTATCCTGTGTGCCCTGGTTCAGGAGAGTACATTATTGGTATTCCAAGTTTTGAACAAGTGACGCTTCATCTATCTAATGGGAAAAGCTTATCAATTGTGGCTGAAAATCAAGCATCCACCCATCATTTTGTGGGACAAGTGCGTCAAGGCAATCAGCGTGTGAGTTCACTTGCGATTACTCATCAAGCGCTATTGACTGGTGAAACCGTCCATTTTGATATGACCTTAGTTCCACCGATTGCTAATTCAGAGGAGAAACTACCTTTTTCATTAAGTAACTAATTTAAATGTCGAAGCTGTGACAACCGTTGTTTTGCTTCAAATGGAGGGAGAGATTTTTGTCTCCCTCTTTTTTTGCGTAGTCATATAGTTAGTACTATGAATCACTATGATTTGTTTCTTAATCTTATTTCTAACTGTAGTAAAATAGGGGAACAATATTAAATAAAGAGGAGTCGTAAGATGGAGCATTTACAGAAAAAATTAGCGGATTATCAGGAAGTCTACACTAAAGGTCGTTATGAAGTAATAGAAAAAGCTAAAATAAAGGTGAAATTTTGGGGGAAGTTTTATCGATTCGAGGCTTATAAGGATATGATTAGGTCTGAGCAGCAGCATTCTAGCATTGAATGGTTTGCTAGCGACACAGAAGAGCCAGTTGATTTAAATTTCTATCATGAATTCGATCGCAAATTGACGCCCGATAGCTTTTCTTTAGATATCAGTGAAGCTGGGAAGGTCATTATTAAGACAAAAAATCTAAGAGGTTTTCGTTATGGGGTAGAGGCTTTTAATCTGCTAATCGAGGCAACTGATGATAGTGTGGCGTATCCTCTAGTGACCATCAAACATGACGTATCTTTCCAGTTACGTGGTGTTATTGAAGGCTTTTATGGGATACCATGGCAACATAGCGATCGGATTGATTTGCTACACTATCTTGGAAAAGAACGATTAAACACTTATATGTATGCGCCAAAGGATGATGAGTATCAGCGGAAGTTATGGCGTGACTTATATCCAGCCGAAGCTCTTGAGAAATTTTCAGAGCTGTTATCTGTTGCAGAGTCAGAGGAGATTGATTTTTATTACATGATCAGTCCAGGGAATGACATTGACTATACCTTGCCAGAAGAAGTCGCTGTATTAACGACTAAGTTACAACAATTAGTTGATTTAGGGGTTCGCCATTTTGGACTCTTGCTAGATGATATTGATTACCTCTTAAAAGGGAATGCTAAGCGTAAATTTTCATCAGCAGCGAGTGCCCATGCTTACTTAATTACACAGGTAGATACGTATTTAAGCAGTCAGTTAGCTGATTATAGTTTAGTAGCTTGTCCGACAGAGTATGATAACCATCATGACTCACTTTACTTAGAAATTTTGAATCGCGAATTAGCGCCTCATATTCCTTTATTTTGGACAGGGCCTGCAACCTTAGCGACACAAATAAGTACAGCAGATATTGACACAATGTCTGCTTCATACAATCGTCCAATTGTTATTTGGGATAATATTCCTGTGAATGATTATCAGAAGGACTACGAGCTCCTCTTTTTAAGTCCTTATGAAAATCGGTCACCAAAGTTGAATGATCCTAGTTATCAAGTAGTCGGAATTGTTTCTAATCCAATGGCACAATGGGAACTATCAAAATTAACGATCCATAATATGAGTCAGTACTTATGGCATTCAGAAAAATTTGATGTGTCAACTTCTTGGGATAAAACAATCGCTGCATATGGAGGGGAAGAATACGCTGAGGCTCTTAAGATTTTTGCTGCGTATAATCCTAATAAATACACACGTGAGGTTTTAAGTTATCAGCAACGTAAGGAAATAGCTGAAAAAGATCACCATTCTATCTCAAATGAATTGGCTAAACTACAGTTTTCCGCTAAAGTATTGGCCAAATTACCTAGTTCGGCATTTCAAGAGCAGTGTGGGCCGTGGTTAGCACGAGTTGAAAAAGATTTAGCGTATTGGCAAGTGGTTATGACAGGTGATAAAAACGCAATTAAGGAACACTATGCTACTTTAAGTCAATATCCTCACCGGTTAGGAACTGATTTAGTTCAACAGTATGTAGAGCATTGGTCATTATTAGAAAATTAATTTGATTGGCCTGATAAAAGAGGAGATGAAAGTGAAAAATACTTTATCTTCTCTTTTTACTTAGTTATATTAGTGGCAAGAATGAAACTCAGATTGTGAATTTTATTGTTTAACAGTTGTTATTTTATTATGTATATTCAAGCATAATTAGCCAGAAAAATATAAAATATCCATTTTTTGAATTAAAGAAACCTTGTAATGGCGCTGATTGTAAACAAGTACCTATATTCTGTAGACAAAAATCAATGATTTATCTCTTATTTTTATAGCGCTTTATTCGTATAATAAGAATGTGAAATTGATTAAAAGTGTTTAGCTTTTCGAAGGAGGAGTAATATGAAGCAGTTAAAGAAAGCGATGAAACACAAGGCCTTACTTTTGATGGCTCTACCAGGAACTATTTGGTTGATCGTCTTTTTCTATATTCCAGTATTGGGAAATGTCGTAGCTTTCAAAAATTTTAGAATATCAGATGGAGGATTTATCAAAAGTTTGATTGATAGTCCGTGGGTAGGCTTTAAGAATTTTGAGTTTTTATTCAAGTCTTCTAACGCGTATATTATCACGCGAAATACTGTCTTGTATAATGCAACCTTCATTGTTTTGAACTTATTGGTTGCGGTTATATTTGCAGTTATTTTAAGTCAATTGCGCTCGCGAAAATCTATCAAGGTTATTCAGACCTCTATGCTATTACCTTATTTTCTGTCATGGGTTATTATTGATTTCTTTGTAAATTCATTTTTAAATCCAGAAAAAGGGTTATTCAATGCCATTATTAACGCAAACGGCGGTGAAGCTATTAGTTGGTATAACGAACCTAAGTATTGGCCGTTTATCATCATCTTTATGGGGGTATGGAAAGGGATTGGCTACAACAGTATTATCTACTTTGCTTCAATCATGGGGATTGATCCAACGTACTATGAAGCAGCAGAAGTTGATGGTGCGACTAAGTGGCAACAAATTATTCATGTGACAATTCCTCAATTGATTCCACTAATGACTGTTTTGACAATCTTGGCAGTAGGGAATATTTTTAGAGCAGACTTCGGTCTCTTTTATCAATTACCTCGTGAGTCAGGAGCATTATTCGATGTGACTAATGTGCTGGATACTTACATCTTTAGAGGGTTAATGAAGAGTGGCGATATTGGCATGGCATCAGCTGCCGGTCTTTATCAATCAGTTGTCGGGTGTATTTTAGTAGTTGTAACTAACTTAATTGCTAGAAAATACGATGAAAGCTCAGCATTATTCTAAGAGGGGAGACTAGCATGAAAAAGAAAAAGAAAATTGATTCAGTTAATCTTAAAGGCTTCAGTAAGCCAGTTAACATTTTGTTCACTATTTTAATGGCAATTGTTGCACTTGGATGCGTTTTTCCATTTCTCTTTGTCATCATTATCTCCTTTACGAGTGAGCAGTCGATAGTCCAAAACGGCTATCAATTGATTCCTTCAAGTTGGAGTTTAGATGGGTATCGCTATTTGCTTGAAATGAAAGAACAGATTTTACAAGCGTTGTTTATTACCATTTTTGTAACAGTCTTTGGGACAATTGTTAACGTCGTTTTTACGTCAACATACGCTTATGCAATCTCAAGACAAAATTTACCTTTTCGTCGCTTTTTCACGATGTTTGCTTTAGCATCTATGCTATTTAGTGCTGGTATGGTTCCTAACTATATTGTTATGACCAACTTACTTGGCTTAAAAGATACGATTTGGGCGTTGATTTTACCAATGGCTCTGTCACCATTTAATATTATTGTTATGCGAACCTTTTATCGGCGGTCGGTTCCTGATGCAATTATTGAAGCAGCCCGTATTGACGGTGCAGGTGAGTTACGGACCTTTTTACAAATTGTGTTACCACTGTCAGTTCCCGGAATTGCAACAATTAGTTTGTTTGCGGCCTTAGCCTACTGGAACGACTGGTTCAATGCACTACTTTATATCCAAAGTGATAACTTAGTGCCACTACAATATTTATTGATGAAAATTCAAGCGAATATTGATTTCATGATGCAAAATACAGCATTAGGTGCTCAGGTCACTGGTGGAATTGGGATTCCAAAAGAAGCAACACGGATGGCAATGGTGGTTGTATCAACACTACCAATTGCAGTGGCGTATCCATTCTTCCAAAAGTACTTTGTTGGAGGATTGACAATCGGTGGCGTCAAAGAATAGGTTATAATCTGGACGGAGCGTATGTGTGAGGCGTATAGCTTTCTATCATACCTCTGTCTGGTATAATAAAAATCTGAAGTAGAAAATCGGAGGGAACGAACGTGAAAAAAACGTTTAAAAAGTTGATGTTAGCAAGTATGAGTTTAGCTTTAGTTGGTACTTTAGCAGCCTGCGGAAATTTAACCGGAGACAAGCAAAAATCAAAGAAAAATGATAAGGCTAGTGGCGATACAACTACCTTAACAATGTATCGTGTTGGGGAAAAGCCAAAAAATTATGATGAGTTGATGGAAGTAGTTAATAAGCGCATGAAAGAAGAAGTTGGCGCTGAATTGAATATTCAATACATTGGTTGGGGCGATTATCAAAATAAAATGTCTGTTATTACTTCTTCTGGTGAAGATTATGACATCGCTTTCGCTGACAGCTATGTTAACACCGCTCAAAAGGGTGCTTATAAAGATTTAACAGAACTGGCTCCTAAGTATGCCAAAGAAACTTATGAGAATTTGGATCCAACTTATATTGAAGGTAACATGGTAGATGGTAAATTGTATGCGATTCCTGTCAATGCTAACGTATTTGCACAGCGTGTAATGACCTTTGATAAAGAATTAGTGGATAAATACGATTTAGATATTTCTAAAGTAAAAACAATTGCTGATTTAGAACCGTTACTAAAAGTTATTAAAGAAAATGAGCCAAATATTTCTCCTTTACCAGCAGGAAAAGATACACGAATGGGACATATTGATTATGTGTATGATGTTAACGTTCCATTAGGAATTGATATTGAAGGCGACAAAACTAAGATTATTAATCCTTATGCGGATTCAGCACGTATGAAACGCGATATAACTGATATGCATAACTTGTTTACTAAAAAATATATTCCACAAGATGCAGCAACAAGTGATGAAATTTATCGTTTAGATGATAAAACTTGGTTCGTTCGTATTGAAACACAAGGACCTTACGATTATGGCGATACCATCTTGACACGTGCAGCTGGTCGTGAATTGGTTTCTGTACCATTAACAACACCACTTAAAGATAACGGTCAAATGTTTGTAGCAAACTGGGTTATTTCTAATACATCTAAAAATGCTGAAAAGGCATTAGAAGCGATTAACCTAATCAACACAGACCAAGATTTACTTGCAACAATGGTCTTTGGTAAAGAGGGCGAAGGCTGGGAAAAAATTGGCGACGATCACATGAAGACGTTACCTGGTTATGATGCAAGTAACAAAGTTATTGGTGGAGCTTGGATGACAGGTGACAATAATAAAATTTACTTAGATGAAAAAATAACAGATGAAATGGTAGCAGAACGTGATGAAAAAATTGCTTCTGCAGAGAAATCACCATTACTAGGTTTCAATTTCAATGCTGAAGAAGTTAAGACTGAAATTACAAACCTATCAAACGTAACAGGTCAGTACAGAGCTGGTTTAAGCACTGGAACACTTGATCCTGAAAAAGCTCTTCCAGAATTCAATGCAAAACTGAAAGAAGCTGGTTTAGAAAAAGTTCAAGCAGAAATGCAAAAACAATTTGATGAATTTATGAAATCAAAATAGTTAACAGAAACTTTTGGGACAGAGGTAAATTTCTTTTATGAGATTTGCCTTTGTTTTCTTAACTTTATACTGAAATTAGTTAACTAAAAGTGGTAATATAATAACAGAAAGAAGAGGTGAACCCTTTGATAGAGAGTGGTATTACAGAAGGTATAAATAAATTCTTTTACCTATTGAAATTGAGTATTTACTTTTGGGGATTAAGTTTAGTTGGTGGGGTTATTCTAGGTATTGGACCTGCTTTTATTGCGATTATGTCTTTGTATCAAGAGGTTGACTGGGATTACAAAGAAATTAAATGGAAGAAATTAGTTGAGTTGTTTAAGGCTAACTTCATTTTAGGAAATCAACTTTTTTATTTTTATGGTATGATGATTCTCTTTTTCTTTTTAAGTTTGTATACGTCAAGTCAATTGACAGGGATTATTTTTTTGATGATTGATTTTATTGTCGTATTTTTATTGTTAATGACGATTGTTGCGGCTTTTTTTGCTTTTGCTTTAATCTCTGTGTATGAAATATCGTTAAAAAACTTGTTGAAATTATCTTTCATTTTATTTTTTAAGGAATTGAAAGCCACGTTCTCTATAGTTATTATGGCTGTTTTGATTTGTCTGGTAGCTTTCAAGATGCCAGCCTTGCTATTTTTTGTTGGCGGTGGAATCTTAGCATTCTTTTTGACTCGACTAGGTAAAAAATTAGATGAAGGGTTATCATTTGAGTGATTGTTGTTTGACTAATGAGAAGGAGTAGGTAATGGAAATTAAAGGAAATTTGATGTATCGCTTAATAAAAATATATTCTATTACCCTCTTAGTGATTATTACATTTTTTGCCATTGGGATTAGTTGGATTTTTACTCGCGACAGTCATCAAAGAGCAGAACGCTTAACACAAAATTCATTGCTGAGGGTCTCGACATTTGTTGACGAGCATCAGAAAAAAGCTGTTGAGATAGCTGATAATGTCAGCATAAGTGAACGTGATTACCAAGGGTTAACAAGGTATTTTGCGATGACTGATGCTGAATATTTGAGTTATACTCTCAATAATAATTACACTAAAAGTAATTTTACTAATTCGATTCAACAAGTATACCCAACGAACGATGAGATCGTCTCTATTGCGATTGATTTGAATGAGTCCAAAGAGCGTTATTTATCGGATGTTGAAAGTCGTTATGGACGTAAAGTTGAGAAGTTACCTGTTAATAAGGAAATTATGTTTAATGCACCTCTTAAAGATGTTGGCTGGAAAATTTTTGGCAATCTTTACATGACAGTAACTAAGGAGCCACTGACAGAGATGCTTAAACAATTGTCATCAGAATACAGTGCTGATGTTTTTTTGATTTCAGAACGTGGGCAACTTATTTATACTAATTCGAACGACATCGATTTGTTAACAAAATTGGAAAAGACCTTGGAAAAAGGCAAAGGAATAGATATTAGTCAGTATGAATCGACTAATTTTGTGGCAGAAACTCATGTCACCAATCAAAACTATCAAATTCTGTCTTTAGTTAATAAAGAACAAGTCACACACAGCTCGAGACTCTTTATGTTTTGGGTATTGTTATTCAGCTTGATTATTGATGGTATTTTATTAGTGTTACTATTTCGTCTATTTAATGGTTACGTCTTTCAGATAAGTGATATTTTAAAGACGATTAAACAAGTATCAACCGGGGATCGGCAAACGAGAGTACCTACAGATAACAAAAAGGCTGAACTGAAGGATATCTCTCTAGGAATAAATGAAATGTTAGAAAGTCTAGATAGCTTCATTAAGGAAAATTACGAGCTAGAACTACGACAAAAGGATGCTGATTTTAGAGCCCTCCAGGCTCAAATCAACCCTCACTTTATGTACAATACGTTGGAGTACATTAGGATGTACGCGCTGAGTGAAGGTATGGATGAACTATCGAATGTGGTATTTGCTTTTGCTTCCATTCTTAGAAATAATATTTCTCAAAATAAAATGATCTCTTTGGAAAATGAGTTGAAATTTGTTGAGCAATACGTCTATCTTTATCAAATGCGATACCCAAAAAGTATTGCTTACTCATTTAAAATGTCTGAGGAGTTGCGGGAATTTGGGATTCCTAAGTTCTGTTTACAGCCACTAGTTGAAAATTATTTTGCTCACGGTATAGATTATACAAGACTAAATAATGTTATTAGTGTTTATGCGCTACAAAATGAGCAAGAAATTGAAATTGAGATTCGCGACAATGGTAATGGAATAGATCAGGTGACGTTACAAAAAATTAATGATTATTTACTTGCTGGCAAGACTTATGAAAGTCAATCAATTGGGATTCAGAATGTTAATGAGCGGATGAAAATTATTTTTGGTGATGCATACCAAATGAGGTATGAAGAGACGCCAGGTGGTGGGACAACTGTCAGAATTGTCATTCAATTATTTGACAAACTATCGCTACAAGGCGGATGAATCAATAATAGAGAGCAGTAAAAAATTGATGTGAGTCATTCACTTCAATTTTTTGCTATCTATCGTTTTAAGTTTTAAAATCAGGAGGAAAAATAATGTGTAAGGTTTTATTGGTCGATGATGAGTATATGATATTAGCTGGGCTGAAACATCTGATACCGTGGGATGAGTTGGGGATGGAATTAGTTGGCACAGCGACTAATGGAAAAGAAGCGTTGGATTTTGTTTTGCAGCATCCTGTTGATATTGTTTTATCGGATATTACAATGCCTCTCTTGTCGGGAATTGATTTTTTAAGAGAAGCTCAAAAGCAACAGATCACTATCAAAACGGTTTTTCTCTCTGGTTATCAGGAATTTGAATTTGTTAAAGAAGGAATGTCTCTCGGGGCCGTGGATTATTTAGTGAAGCCAGTCGATCGTCATGAACTGGTTTTGGCATTGAAAAAGGCAAAGGTTCTGGTTCAAGAAGAAGCAAATAAACATGATTTTGAACGATTGAAATTTGAGCAAAGTTTAAAGGAGTGGGTCTTGGGAGAGGCGGATCAGTCATTAATCGATGAGCTATCTCTAGTAACAAGAAAGAGTGTTAACGTTTTTGTTGGTCAATATGGAGATGACGATTTTGAGACTTATTTGCAGCAGATTGCTAATTGTTTTTATTATTTTGAAGGGGAGAAACAAATTGTTGGGATTCTTTTAGATTATACAAAAGAAGAATTGGCACAATTATATCGAAAAATGGCAGAAAAGTATCCAAAAGATGTCTTTGTTTTCGCGGGAACTTTGCGAACTTCGTATGAAGAAATTAGAAAAAGTTATACAGTTGCGTTAACCTTGAAGGATAGCTACTACTTTTATAACTTAGTTCAGGAGGGGTGTATTTGGTTAGAGCTATCAAATCAGCTTGAAGAAATTTACTATAATAGTACGGACGATCTCCCTTTTATCTCAAAAAGTGATCCAAGCTTAAGTTTGCACGAAAAAATTCAACAGATTATTAATTACTTTGAACGAACACCGATACCACCTAATCATGCGCGCTATTTCATGCTGCTGATTCTTTCAGATGCACGGGCTCATTATGACCTTGAATTAACTGGAAGTTATCAGGAGGAAATAGATCAAATACGTGGAATTACGAATATCGATGAGATTACTGCCAGCTTTATCCAGATGGAAGAAGATATTAAGGGGCTTCTTTCACAACGTTCCTACAGTGAGTTAACACAAAAAGCAATTAATCGTGTTCATCAAGATTATCAACAGGATTTAATGCTGCGAGAGATAGCTGAGTCGCTTTTTGTAAACTCAATGTATTTAGGTCAACTTATTCGTAAAGAAACAGGCCAAACCTTTTCACAATATTTAAATAGTTATCGCATGAAAAAGGCTGAGGAGCTTCTTATTAAATCGGCGAAGACGGTTAATGAAATTGCGGCCGAAGTCGGTTACTCAAGCACAGGGTATTTTCATAAAAATTTCAAGGAAACATATGGTATGACACCCAAAGATTTCCGTGAAAAATATTTATCTATTTAAACTTTTTTTCTCTAAATTTAAAGGTATCGTACTAGTTTCATTTTTGAAACTAATACGATATTTTTTTGTTATTAATGAAAGAAATCTTGACCTGTTCATATGCATAAAAGCGTACATCGGTTTAAGCCTCTGAGTTATTTTAAAGAGTGCTAAATCGCTATATATCGCTGGTATTTATGTTTTATGCGGATTAAATATAAACTATTAGCGTTGTTTCAACTTTGTCCGTGTACAGGGTACATCCATTTTTTAGAAGAGGATATTATTGTTATTAAACGGCTGATTCAGCTAAAGTTAGGTCCAAAAGGGCTTGTGTTATTAATGAAAAAAATCTCGACTTGTTCATATGCGTAAAAGCGTACATCGGTTTAATCCTCTGAGTTATTTAAAAGAGTGTTAAATCGCTATATAGCGCTGGTATCCATAGATTTTATACGGATTAAACATAAACTAATAGCGTTGTTTCAACTTTGCCCGTGTACGGCGTACATCCATTTTTTAGAAGAGGACATTATTGTTATTAAACGGTTGATTCAGCTAAAGTTAGGTCTAAAAGGGCTTGTGTTATTAATGAAAAAAATCTCGACTTGTTCATATGCGTAAAAGTGTACATCGGTTTAAGTCTCTACGTTATTTTAAAAATTATAAAATCGCTATATAGCGCGGGTATCCTTAACTTTTATGCGGATTAAACATAAACTACTAGCGTTGTTTCAACTTTGTCCGTGTACAGCGTACATCTATTTCTGAGAGTAGTGGAAAAATGTTATTAAAACTAGGTTTAACAAATAGCTCTAATTGGGAACTCTCAATCACTTAGTTATATCACACCCTAATAAGAAATGTCCAATCGCCACTGAGCCCTATATGAGGCGTAAATGACTCATTTTAGGCTTAGTGCCCTGGACCATTTTTGGGAAATGGCTTAACTTCAACGTTTTTGTTAATTTGTGAAAATTTACAGAGTAAAAACAAACGTAATAAAGGTAATTTAGCCGTATTTCGGGTAAGTTAGCTCAGATTGTTGCTTTTCTCCCAAAATAGTTTTCCTTGGGAAAAGTCTTCATCTCCCCATTCTTTGGCCGTTGCTTTTAATTTTTGTTTCATGTCACTTAAAAGATCGCCATAAACAGGATTAGTGGCCAAGTTATTGAGTTCATAAGGGTCAATCGTTAAATCAAATAATTGGGTTTGATTTCCAAATTTTGTTCGATATTCAATTAACTTATAGCGAGTCTCTTTATAGCTACGAATTTTATCTGTAAAGGCACCAAACAAATGATCTCGTCCATCTTTATTTTCTTGGATAACCGGTAGAAGAGAGCGGCCATCAAGTTGTTCTGGTATGTCAATGTCGACTAAGTCACAGATTGTAGGGAAAATATCTAATAAATAGGCGAATTGTTGACGGGTTTCACCGCTAGGAATTCCCGGACCAGACATGATCAAAGGCACTCTGACGCTATGTTCATATAGATTTTGTTTGCCCATTAAGCCATGCTGCCCAATGGCAATCCCATTGTCTCCGCTAAAGATAATAATGGTTGAATCATAAAGACCTTCACTTTTTAGGGTGGCAATGATTTTACCAATTGCATCATCAATATGACTAATCATGGCGTAGTAATCAGCTAAATGCTGCTTAATTGCTGACGGATCTCTCGGGTATTTTTCTAAGGATTCGTCTCGTTGCTCTCGTACATCAAAGTCAAAGGGATGCTCAGGTAAAAAGTTCATAGGGAGCGAGATTTCTTTAGGGTCATAATTATGTTGATATTTTTCAGGCATTGTCCGTGGATCATGAGGAGCTAAAAAGGAGGTATACATGAAAAATGGCTGCTCCTTTATTTGCGGTGTTTCTAAAAAGGCAATTGCTTCGTCAGCGAATAGATCGGTCGAATGTTTGCCCAGCTCAATTTGTTGGGAGGGCAGTTCAATCGTTTTATTTGTTGAAAAAGGGTCTTGAGTAAATTTGTGTGTGATATCATAGGCACCGCTTTGATCAAAGCGATAGGTTGGGACGTTCCAATGATCCCACATACCACCAAAAAAGATTTGATTGCCATTGGTAAAACTTCGAGCAAAAGCCTCTGTCCCATTATGCCATTTACCAATGCCATAAGTTTGATAGCCAGCATTTTTAAGTGTTTCTCCTAGCAAGGGATGAGCAGCTGGAACGGATTCCCCACAATCAGTTAGTTTGAAAAGGGATTGAGAAGTGTGAATCATGGCGCGACTAGGCATACAGACAGCACCGCTTGTGCCACCAGGAATATGAGCTTGCTCAAAAGAGAGACCAGAAGCCACTAGCTCATCTAAATTTGGCGTGTCAATTTGGTCATTACCTAAGGCATGAATGGTGTCAAAGCGTTGGTCGTCAGCTAGAATGAACAGAATATTTTTTTGAGTCAAGATAATTTCCTCCTAGAAAAGTTAGTCAATTAATGTTAGTTTACAAGGGATTCGTTTAAAAGGATAGGGGGAAAGTATGGCGATGATAACACAAACTATAGCTGGTAGTATAAGACCTATATTTTTTGACTGTTTGGTGAGAACGGTTATGAGTATAATATTAGTAGTAGATGTGTAGAAAGGAATTGATAAGGATGGCAAAGAAGCCCAACATTTTATTTATCTTAACGGATCAACAACGGAAAGACACGATGAATGCTTATGGGGAGTTAATTTGTGAGACACCAGTTTTGGATCAATTGGCTAAGGAGAGCACTGTATTTGAGAACGCTTATGCGAGTTGTCCAATCTGTGCTCCTGCTCGAGCTACAATTCAAACGGGGCTTTATCCCATGCACCATGGCATGTTAACTAATTCGTACAATTATGGTAATATGATTCAGGAATTGCCAAATTCAGCTGAGTTACTGAGTAATCGCTTAAAGATACAGGAGTATCAGTTAGGCTATACAGGGAAGTGGCATTTAGGGTCAGGTGTTGATAATTTTAAAGCAGATGACTATATTCAACGGTATATGGGAGAGATCAATTTTCCAGAGATTACATTTGATTACTCTGCGACACCTGAAGAAATTGGCTATCAAGGGGATTATTTTCCTGGTCACGGCTTTGGAGGGCATCATTATCCAGAATTTAAAGCCTATCTGAAAAAAAGAAGCTTGGAGCATCGTGTTGAAGGAATTGTGACAGGAAATTATGGCGGACATCAAGCGGGCGAAGTTGTGACAGGTATCGAATCGACAATTGAGCATTTTTTGGTAGAGCGGACGAAGGAAATTCTTGCAGGCTTTTCTGAGGAGAAACCGTGGTATTTTCAGTTGAACTTTTGGGGGCCTCATGAACCTTATTTTGCGCCAACAGAATTTCTTGATAAGTATCGTGGACAATCAATACCTGAATGGCAAAATTATCAAGGGGATAGTCCAAATAAACCTCGGATTCATGACTTGAAACGAGCCAATGATACAAGTTGGTCTGCACTCGAACCGTATATTCAACATTACTTTGCCAATACAAGTCATATTGATTATCAAATTGGACGATTACTTGCTCATTTGAAGGAGCAAGGTTTATATGATGAGACGATTATTATTTTTAGTAGTGATCACGGTGAATCTTTGGGGATACACAATGGTTTATGTGACAAGGCGATATTTATGTATGAAGAAACCTGTAGTATTCCTTTGTTGATTAAAGGGGCTAATCAACAAGTAGGTCGTCGAGTCCCACAATTAGTTAGTAGTTGTGATTTATATTCAACCATTTTGGAGTATGGAGGCTGGCAGAGAGACGCTGTCGAGCGAGATGGAGCATCTCTTGTGCCGCTAATGAATGATGAACAGGGGAAGTGGCGAGAGACTGTTGTGACGGAATGCTCTGGCATTGGTAGCGTGATGTTTTCTCAGCGGATGATTCGAAAAGATAAAATTAAATATGTGTTTAATTGTGGTGACCTTGATGAGCTATATGACTTGGAGGCTGATCCCTATGAAACAGCCAATTTGATTGATGATGTCACATCGGTGGCTGTGTTACGAGAAATGCGTGAGGCCCTTGAAGAGTGGATGCTCGCTCACAATGATAATTTAATTTTTGATTATCAGTATCTGCGCATGAGATAAGACCAATTTGTCTAACCGTGAAAAACGTTTAAAAGAGGGTGATTTATAGTCACGCCTCTTTTTGTTTTATGTATTTTATGTGATAAACTCGTTCCAAAAAGTCTAAGCAAATAAAGGTGTAAGCATTATGGTATCGAAGTTTATGTAGTGCTGTCATTCTTTGATCTTTGGGCCTTAGAAATGAGAGATAACGTAATGTTCGGAGTAAAACGATTTTGTGTCTTAATGCCATGTCGATACAACAGCATTATTTAAAGCTAGAAGCAGAACTGTTATACTGTTAGTGTTGGAAAGGAACGTGAATGGTGATGCAATTATTTAATTTATCTGGCATTAGGTACCAAGTGGATGATAAGGAGATTTTGAAAGATATTTCATTAGTAGTCAATCAGCAGGAGGATGTTGTTATTTCAGGGCCTTCGGGAAGTGGTAAGAGTACGTTGCTTAAAATTATAGGGTCTCTTTTAACGCCGACTGGGGGACAACTTCTTTTTGAAAATAAGCCAGTCAATGAGCTGGAACCGACGGATTATCGAAAAGAAGTTTCTTATTGTTTTCAAAGTCCACAACTTTTTGGTGCCACTGTTAAAGACAATTTGGTTTTTCCATATGAGATTCGTCAAGTGGCCTTTGACAAAAAACGGGCATTAGCATTACTAGCGCAAGTTGATTTGTCAGAGTCATTTTTGGACCAGTCAGTTCATGAGCTTTCAGGTGGGGAGAAGCAGCGAGTTGCTCTGGTGCGCAATCTGCAGTTTATGCCAAAAGTATTGCTATTAGATGAAGTAACAAGTGCCTTGGATAGTGAAAGTGGTCAACTGGTCAGAGGGTTCTTAAAAAGATTGCAGGAGGAGCAGCATTTAACGTTAATCCGTGTGACTCATGTAGAGGAAGAAATCAAGCAAGCATCGCGCTTAGTTCAAGTGGTTGCTGGGAGGATAGTAGAATGAATACACTCGCAATTAGTAATATGACGCTCGTTTTGTCAGCATCTCTAGTAGTTATTTCGTTAGTTGTCTCATATAAAGAAAAGTTAAGTTTAGAGAAGTCAATAGTCATTAGTGTTTTAAGAGCTGTGATCCAATTAACGATTATTGGATATGTTTTAACGTATATTTTCAAAAGTAGTCAGTTGATTTTGGTGATCGCTATGTTTTTAGTTATCTGCTTTAATGCTTCATATAATGCTGCTAAAAAGAATGCTGGGATTCCTCATATTTTTCGGACATCATTGATTGCGATCACTAGTGGCACACTAGTAACGTTAGTGATTCTAGTAGCCAGTGGGTCGATTCAGTTAATCGCTTCTCAGGTTGTTCCGATAACTGGTATGATTGCCAGTAATTCAATGATCGCCATAGGCCTCTGTTACCGTAATATGACAACCTCTTTTTGCGACCAACGGCAACAAGTTCAAGAAAAGTTAGCATTAGGAGCCAATCTTAAGCAAGCTTCACGAGTGATTGTAAGAGAAAGTATTCGTACAGGAATTACGCCAACCTTGGATTCAACTAAAACGATGGGCACTGTTAGTCTGCCTGGGATGATGAGTGGTTTGATTTTTGCTGGTGTGGACCCTGTTCACGCGATTAAGTACCAGATTATGGTTGTTTTCATGTTGATGTCAACAACAGCTATTGCCTCTGTCCTTGCCTGTTATGGCAGTTATAAAGGTTATTTTAATGAGGAAGAGCAACTAATCTGAGTTATTTTACTTGTGAATCGGCGGTCAATGCTTTATTCTAGTAAGTCTTCATGATATACTTACAAATAGTAAAAAATTTCAGCTAAAGATAGAGGCAAAAGAGATTCTTAGCGAGAAATCATAAGGAGTCGTCCAATGTAAATCAATTAAATGTAAGAAATAACTGATAGATATTTGTAAAAAAAAGGAGATTAGTGATGAGTCAAAAACAACACGAAGCTGTCGATAGCCGTCGAACATTCGCCATTATTTCCCATCCGGATGCTGGGAAAACAACGATTACTGAGCAATTATTACTATTTGGTGGCGCGATTCGACAAGCTGGAACGGTAAAAGGAAAAAAAACAGGTAATTTTGCTAAGTCCGATTGGATGGAAATCGAGAAGCAAAGAGGCATATCGGTAACCAGTTCTGTTATGCAATTTGATTACGATGATAAACGAGTTAATATTTTAGATACCCCTGGTCATGAGGATTTCTCAGAAGATACTTATCGAACGTTGATGGCTGTTGATGCGGCTGTCATGGTAGTTGATAGTGGTAAGGGGATTGAAGCACAGACAAAGAAATTATTTCAAGTTTGTCGGATGCGTGGGATTCCAATTTTTACTTTTATGAATAAATTAGACCGAGATGGCCGCGAGCCACTAGATTTATTGGCAGAGTTGGAAGAGGTTTTGGAAATTGAATCTTACCCGATGAATTGGCCAATTGGGATGGGGAAAGGGCTTGAAGGGTTGTATGATGTCTATCATCAACGAGTAGAGCTACATCGTCCCGAGAACTATGATGGTGAGCGTTTTATTCCTTTAGTCAATGGGGATATCCCAGCAGATCATCCACTACATAAAGATTCAGTTTACAATCAGGTATTGGAAGATGTTGAATTGTTAACAGAAGCGGGTAATGAGTTTTCAAAAGAGAAGATAGCAGCTGGCGAGCTGACACCTGTTTTCTTTGGCTCTGCCTTAACTAATTTTGGTGTACAAACCTTTTTAGAAACCTTTTTACAATTTGCACCGAAGCCATCATCTCATGTGACTAAAACAGAAACTGAAATTAGTCCTTATGAAGAAGAGTTTTCAGGCTTCGTCTTCAAAATTCAAGCTAACATGAATCCTGCTCACCGAGATCGGATTGCTTTTGTGCGGATCTGTTCTGGGACCTTTGAACGTGGGATGGATGTCTTTTTACAACGAACAGGTAAGAAGTTTAAATTGAGTAATTCAACTCAATTTATGGCTGACACTCGTGAAACTGTTGAAGAGGCTGTTGCTGGTGATATTATTGGGTTGTATGATACTGGTAATTATCAAATTGGTGACACGCTTTTCTCTGGCAAGTTAAATGTGGCTTATGAAGATTTGCCGCAATTTACGCCAGAACTATTTATGAAGGTAACAGCAAAAAATGTCATGAAACAAAAATCCTTCCATAAAGGAATGGCACAACTAGTACAGGAAGGTGCCATTCAATTGTATAAAACAATTGTGACCGAAGATTATATCATCGGTGCCGTAGGTCAATTGCAGTTTGAAGTTTTCCAACATCGGATGCTAAATGAATATAATACAGAAGTTATCATGACACCAATGGGAACAAAGACTGCACGTTGGATAGATCCGAAAGACTTGGATGAAAGCATGAGCTCAAGTCGAAATATTCTGGTTAAAGATCGCTTTGATCAACCTCTATTTTTATTTGAAAATCAATTCGCAATGCGGTGGTTTGCAGACAAGTACCCTGATGTAGAACTAAAAGCCTTACTATAAAAGGCGGTTCATAATTTTTAGGTGATGAGAATGTTCTAAAGTAAAAAATAAACCCTTCAGCCTTTTCTCAATTTTGAGAAAGAACTGAAGGGTTTTATCGTTTTATTTTAGAAGCACTTAGAGCAAGGTTCTAGACCTCGAGCTAGTGCTTGTTCCATCGTAGATTCAGAATAAGTTCCATTGCCACAGACTCGGTTATGATATTTTTTTCCAGTAGGAGTGACTAATACGACTTGTGTATTAGCGGCATCTACTTGAGTGTCAGGCGTTTCAGCCGAACGAGCAGCCTCTGTTTGAGCGACTTCCTTTTGGCGAGCAGCTTCTTGTTCTGTAGCAACAATCGTGTTATTGACGCTATCTAGTCGTTTGGTTAAGTGAGGTGCACCATCAGGGATAGCATCAATAGCGAGTTTGGCGGCTTGATAGTTTTCTTTAGTTGGTTGAGTCTCAGCAGCTGCCAGTGCACTTTCAGCTGTTGCTGTTTTTTCTATCTTTTCATTAGCCAGCTCCACAGTTTTATTAACGCGAGCTAAGCGATCAGAAAAATCTTTGTTTTTACTTGATAAAGTACTGATCAAGGTAAAGGCCTTATCATAGTTTTCTTTATTAGGTGTGGCTTCAGCCAATTCAAGGGCAGCTCGAGCTTCAGCTTCTTCTAGCTCAATTTTTTCAACAAGTTCTTTTTTCTTGGCTTCATCTACTAAGCGTTGTTCCTCTTTAGCCAAGTGTTTAGCAAAAGCCTTGGATGCTTTTACAGTAACGGTTTTACTTAATTTTTCTTTTTTGTATTGAGTGCTAATGATAATTTTTTTAGATGTACCATCCGTTAATGTCACTTCATAGCTGAAACGCCCATCTTCATTAGGAATGACCCGACCATCAATAGATAATTTCGCTTGTGAATTAGTTGTACCTTCCACCAGAGCAACCCCACTATCATTTGTTTCAATGGTTTCTTTTTTGACGGTCAAATTAGCTTGATCAGGAACAGTTATAACCATCAAGACGAGACTGACGAGTGCAACTGCAAAAGAAATGAGTGCCGGCTTTTTTTGCTTTCTCACACTAAAAACAATCCCTGTAATAAATGCGATAGGGACGGCTAAAACAACTAACATAAATAAACTCTCCATTAATACTCCTCCTCGTATAATAAGGTTATCAGATTTATTCTGATAGTTCCTTTTCATCCCCATAAGGGGTATGATTATTTCGTACAGATAGAGGTCGTAGTATTCCTCCTTGAAGTTTTGTCTTC
>NZ_JCAQHY010000164.1:0-76475 GCF_059621045.1 Vagococcus sp. WN80Y | reverse complement strand
CGGCAATTTCGATTGCTCGGGTTTTGAGAAATTGCCGAGAGAGCAGACTTTTGGAGCGCGTTTGTCACATAATATTCGTAAAATTAGAAGAGGATGAGACAAAAGTCTCATCCTCTTTTGAGTTTATTTACTTTTTGGCAAAGGCTAATAAATCAGCTAATGTGGCATCGAAGTTATCTTGGTGCCAATTTTTGGTTCTAGTTCCCCAGAAGTTTGATTCTGAGCCAATGACTCCACTTGATCTTAAAAAGCTTAATTCTTTTTGTTGCAGACGGAAAATCATTGTTTGATTATCTGTCACAACTTTTAGGATGTAGTTTAGTTTATCTTCTGTTAAGGTGACATCTTGAATCGAATGATAAGCAATTTCTAACAAATCGGTTTTTTTAGTTTTAAAGGTGCCTAGCCAAGTATACGCGACAGGAAGCAAGACAGCTTGTTCCTGACAAAGCTGTAAAACAAAATAATTGGTAGTTGAGAAAAAATTGGCGATTTCACCACTCAAATTTTCTGGTTGGAAGCGTAAAACGATTGCTCTATTTTCCATTGGTTGGTAACCTAATTCTTCTAAATCGGATATAAACGTTGATTCTTTTGCCATATTCACTGACCTCTTTCTTTGTATCGGATACACATATCGTATCAAGAGGTCAGATTCATGAGGGGGAAACTTCCCAAACAGTCATAAAAGGTACCTAAAGTGTCTTAATTTTACCTAATTTTACAGGAGAAGTGAGAATGAATCTTGTCCGCTAAAAGCGTACATCGAATTTTGAGCGTAGTTTAAAAGACTTTGAGGGAGATAAGAGGGAAAAGGAGCAGAATAAGATTAACTTAGTTGTGTCTGTCCAGTCATATTATTTTCATGACCTTCAAAAAAGAGGTAAAATAACTGTGGAAGCTTAATAAGGTGATTTATCAGAAAAGGGGTCATTGTTATGAGTCAGAGAAAAGAAAAAGAGAAAATTATATTAGTTGGAGCTGGCGATGTTGGTTCGAGCTATGCTTTTGCGTTAGTTGCACAAAATATTGGACGTGAGTTGGGTATTATTGACTTGGATACAGGGAAAAGCGAAGGCGATGCCTTAGACTTATCAGATGGTTTAGCATTCACCTCTCCTAAAAAAATCTATGCTGCCACTTATGATGATTGCCATGATGCTGACTTGGTAGTTTTAACTGCTGGGGCGGCACAAAAAGAAGGCGAAACACGTCTAGATTTGATTAATAAAAATTTAAAAATAACAAAAGGAATCGTTGAGAGTATTATGGCCAGCGGTTTTGATGGGATTTTTGTAGTAGCAAGTAATCCAGTAGATATCTTGACGTATGCCGTTTGGAAGTTTTCCGGACTGCCTGCTAATCGAGTTATTGGATCAGGCACTTCTCTAGATAGTGCTCGGTTTAGATTGGCCTTGGCAAATTTGACGGATGTAGATGCTCGTGATGTCCATGCGTATATTATCGGTGAGCATGGGGATACACAATTTCCAGTGTGGTCGCACGCCAATGTTGGCGGGATGCAAATTTATGAGTGGGTCAAGGAGCACCCAGAAATTACCGAAGATAGCTTGATTGAGTTGGTGACCGGTGTCAGAGATGCGGCTTACAAAATTATTCAACGTAAGGGATCGACTCATTATGGTATCGCGATTGCCTTGGCGCGGATTACTAAAGCAATCTTTGATGATGAAAATGCCATCTTACCGTTATCTGTATACTTAGAAGGAGAGTACGGTGAAAAAGATATTTACATCGGATCACCAGCGATTATTAATCGTGAGGGAATCAAAAGTGTTTTAGAGATTCCATTAAATGATTTAGAAAGACAAAAAATGTCAGAGTCGATTTCAACGATTAGAACGATGTTGAATGACGGTTTTGCTAAATTAGATTAAAAAAACTTAGTGTGGGAGACAGCTTCTTCCACACTAAGTTTTTTCTATTTAATTGGAAAACGTAGAACGGTTTTTAATTTATCAGCTGGGACTTTACGAGCATCTGATAAATAAATTTCTTTGTGGATGTGACCAACTCGCTCGAGCTGGTGCTCCTCACAATAAGCGAGCATCTTTTCAAAGCTAGCAGTCTCTGAATCATAGCTCCCATGATGAAGAAATTGGAGCGTTTTGCCTTCGTCAATCGTTTCAAATTTGATTCTTTCTACTAGCTCAGGCGCGATTTTTTTCATAACCGCCTCTTTTATTGCTGCTACTAGGTCTGCTGTGACAAATTCTGGTTGGCGAATCATCATGTGGTAAATTAATTGGCTCTTATCTAAAGGTTCTCCCATAATAACTGGGACTTTTGAATCCCAAAAGGCTTCTAATGGAAAGACTGTGTAGTCATAAAAACCAGCTGTTTCGATGCCTTTTTTGGGTGACATCTTGATCGCATAAGAGTAAGCATAAAGCGCTTGGATGTTATCTTTGAAGTTGTCTTTGTTAGGATCTCCCTCTCCTTTAATGGTTAAGTAGCTCATCGTAGGCAGCTCGACCACTGTTGGTGTTGCTTTTGGTAAATAGATAGGTTTGTCTTGTTTGCGCCATTCGTATTTGATCGGCTTTTTCCTCCAATTCGTTAAGTGCTACATCTAGTTTAAACTCTCTACTGTGGGGGAGTGTCAAGTTGAGTGATGACTACCTGCTATAGGGAATCATGAGTTGGGTTTCATAGGTATCTGGATTTCCACGAAATAGTTTCCCCGGCCCTTTAACATAAGCTTCTCTTGAAGGGGATTTTAGCGTTAACTGGTGCTCTTTTGCGTAATCCAAAAGGCGTTTATACGAGGTGGATACAGTGTCGTAGCTACCGAAATGAGCGAGCGAAAGAACAGGTTCATTGGATAATTGCCAAAAAGTTATGTCAGCCTTTTTTATGGTAAAGCGCTGCTTAACAGGAAGGCAAATCCGCATGGTCGCAAGTTCTTGGTAGCTATCATCATAAAGTAAGGTGATGACAGGCCCAGCTGTTAGTTTACCAGCTTCTTTAAAGAGGTTATCGATAATAGGGCCTACCTCTTCATAACGTCCGTAAAATTTCTGACTAATCGTTAGCAGAGCAGGACTATTGCTTTCACTAATCGAACTTGTTTTTGGTTGCATGCTAGGTGTCTTTTGGCGCATTAGTTCTGTATTAATTGCAGTTAATAAACGTTGATCCTTGCGTATTCGTTCTTTAATCTGTTGTTCCTTCTCCTTTAGAAAGTAACTAAAATCGGCTTCGGTGTTGTGAACAGCTAAAACATCTTTAATTTCACTAATGGAAAAGTCTAATTGTCTTAGGGAGCTTATTTTTTTTGCTTGTTGATAGTTAGCTTCATCGTAATACCGATAGCCGGTTTGCTCATGACGCTTATAAGGAATTAGCAAGCCTTCTTTATCATAGTAATGAAGCGTTTTGACCGTTAATTGAGTTATTTTAGAAAACTCACTAATTAAGTACACGGCAGGCACTCCTTTCGCAGGTTTGTTATGATAATCATAGCATAATTATATCAAAAAAAGAGTGAGACAAAAGTCTCGCTCTCGTTTTTTCATGTATGTTATGTGGCAAACGCGCTCCAAAAGTCTGCTCACTATGTTTCACTATGCTACGCTTCGTTGTCCTAAACTTCTAAGCAACTAAACTTGCAAGCCATCATTCTTTGGGCTTTAGTCCTTAGAAATGAGGGACATCGAAGAGAGTTAAGGTATCGAAGTTTACGTAGATCGGAGCAAAACGACTTTATGTCTCAGCTTCTTCCCTTGTTTGATATTAGTTTAAGCGATAATGAAAGTTAATTCCATTAGGATCGTGGAAAATAAGCTCCCCATCTAATCGCTCATAAGGGTAGTTTTGAGCATCCATATTGGCTTGTGTATCAGCCATCACCTCAGCTGATACGAGAACTAAAATATCATTCATCCCTGGTGCATTGTCTTGATTTTTAGGGAAGTGGTGGGTTGTCCAAATATTTCCAGCGAATTGATGATGATAGCCGTCTTTTCCGTAAAAGGCTGCTTGTTTGCCAAATTCAGAGGTGATGGTGAAGTCTAAAATATCATGAAAGAACTGGCTAGTTTCTGGGACGGTTGACACTGCAAGGTGAACATGACCGATAAAGGTTTCCTTCGCCATTAAGTCAAATTCTTGGTCTGCCGCAGCTAACACGCCTTCGACGTCCATTGCTTCGGTAATGCCAACGATAATCCCATTGTCGCGGATGTCCCACTGACTCTCAGCTTTATCCGCGTAAACTTCGATACCATTTCCTTCTGGATCGGCTAGATAAATGGCTTCACTATAGCCATGATCACTAGCACCTTGAATGGGATA
This sequence comes from Vagococcus sp. WN80Y, assembly GCF_059621045.1. Lineage (NCBI taxonomy): Bacteria > Bacillati > Bacillota > Bacilli > Lactobacillales > Enterococcaceae > Vagococcus > Vagococcus sp. WN80Y. Next base: position 72,158 of record NZ_JCAQHY010000164.1, on the reverse strand, counting down.
TTGTGTGAGTGCTAAGTGGCGTAAAAAATTGCCTAAAGCAGCGCGATTAGGTAAAAGATAGGCAATATGGTACAGGCCGCTGGTTTGGCTTCTAGGAATGCTTACTTTTTGCAGGTGAAGTAAAACCTGATTAGTGGCTTTAATGCCTAATTTAACTGATTCATTTGTGGTTTCTAGCACAGAAAAGCCCATTGTTTTTTCGTAAAAATCGGTCATCTTTGGTAAGTCAGTCACGTTTAATGTGACGGTTTGAATTTTATAGTTAGTGAGGTTCATAGGAAATCCAACTTTCTCTTATTAATTTATATCTAAAGGATACACTAAAAGAAAGTTACTTACAAATAATAAGTTTTGGGAAATTGAGAAAGAAGGAAGCTTTTTTTGAGATAACTTGTTTTTTTCGTGCTAATACGTGCCAGAATGACTATCACTAAATGGTAATTATTGCTATGCTTGGGTTAAGTAAATGTTGGAGGGGAAAAAGATGACATATAAGTTAATTGCATGTGATTTAGATGAAACCTTGTTGAACCATGAGCATCAGGTGCCAAAGCAAAATAGTGATGCGATTCGGCGTGCTCGAGAAGAATTTGGGGTTAAATTTGTACCAGCAACAGGTCGTGGTTATGCTTCAGTTCAAGAAACGCTTAAAGAGCTTGGATTACATGAGATGGCGGAGGAATATGTGCTGTCATTTAATGGTGGCGCTTTGACGGAAAATAATGGCAATCAGTTATTACAGTTTAAAGGCATGCCATTTGAAAAGATGAAGGAATTATTTGAGTTTGGGTTGCAGCAAGATGTGTGTATTCATGTTTATACAAAGGAAGAGCTTTATGTTTTTAACATGTCTGAAAGTGAGCGGGCCCGTTTTGCAGGTGATACGATGGCTTATTGTGAAAAGCATGATAACTGTGTTGATTTTTTGAAAGAAAAAGTTATCGCCAAGATACTTTTTCAAAATATGAATATGGTATATTTAAAATCACTTGAACAACTGGTTAGTCCTATTACTGACGGTCAGTGTGAGGTGAGTTATTCATCTAATCGTTATATGGAGTTTAATAGTTTAGGAATTAATAAAGGACAAGGCTTGCGGGATCTTGCGGCATTATTAGGTATCGAGATGAGTGAAACAATCGCAATCGGTGATAATTACAATGATCTTGCGATGTTAGAGGTAGCGGGCTTGTCAGTTGCTGCGGGGAACGCGGTACCAGAGGTTAAAGCGATTTGTGATTATGTGACGACAGCTGATCATAATCAAGGAGTCGTAGCTGAAGTGATTAAAAAGTATATTGGGGTAAAATAAAGCTAGAGCATAGAGACTGATAAATTCGGTGTCTGTGCTTTTTTATTGTCTAATGTTTTAGCTGTTTTTCAGTGTAGAACAATGATATCTTATAAGAAGAAAAGAAGTAGTCTCACTTTAAGAAAGTTTTAAGAAAATGTCAAAGTAAAAGTTAACACTTACTCGTTATAATAGGACCTAGTTAAAGAATATGTGGAGGATGACAGATGGAAAAAGTTATTTTAGTGGTAGATGATGATGCTGAGATCAGACAAGCGATTCGCATTTATTTGGAGCAAGAAAATTATCAAGTGATTGAAGCGAAAGATGGATTGGACGCTTTAGTTGCCTTAGAAAAGACAACGGTCCATTTAATTATATTAGATATTATGATGCCTAACTTAGATGGAATTGTAACGACTCATAAGATACGAGAGGAAAACAATGTACCGATATTGATGTTGAGTGCCAAAAGTGAGGACATTGATAAAATTCATGGTTTGCAAGTGGGTGCCGATGATTATTTAACAAAACCGTTCAGTCCGTTGGAATTATTGGCGCGAGTTAAATCAATGCTACGCCGTTATTTAACTTTAGGTGAGTTTGAAAAAGGCTCGGAAAATGTCTTGCGTTTAAATGGCTTGGAGTTGGATAAAGATGCGAAGACAATTACAGTCGAGGGGCGTGAGGTGAAGATGACTAAGACCGAGTTTAAGATCACAGAATTGTTGATGAGTCATCCTGGGCGTGTTTTTTCGATTGATGATATTTACGAATCAGTTTGGGAAGAGCCGAGTTTTAATTCTGATAATACTGTTTCCGTTCATATTCGCAAAATACGGGAAAAAATTGAAGTGAATCCAAAAGAACCAAAATACTTAAAGGTGGTGTGGGGTGTTGGCTATAAGATGGAAAAGTAGTTATTCGATTTTTATTGCAACGTTGTTGTTGACGGTCGGCGGCTTATTGATGTTGAAATATAAGGCAGATGATAGTCAGGTGGTCGGGCATGCGGAAGACGATTACCGAATTCAAACAGAATTAGGGAGTAAGCTTGTTCTTAATTATATAGAAAATTTTGATGACAAAACGCTATCAGCTGATTTGATTCCCATATATCTTGTGGAAAACTATCGCTATCAGTATGGGGATTTGGAGTCGCAGGTTCGCGATATAAAGAGTCAATATACAGAGTTGATTAAGGCTGCTAAAGAGAAAAAAGAGGAAAAATTAGTAGATTCTTTGACAAAAGAACGAGATGCTAAAGTTTTAGATATTGTGACTAATTATACAAGTAATGGTGCTGTTAGAAAGAAAATTGTGAAGCGTGACAGTGATTTGTTGCTAAAAATGAAGCCGAAATTAGTCAAAAGCTTGGAAAAAGCTCAATCAGATTATGCTGATGATAATTACTTTTATTATTTTGAGGACGAATCTGGTTTTGTCGTCACCAATTTAAAAACCAAACCGACGAGTCGTAAGGCCCAGGCAATCAAGGCGGCAATTGCGAGTGAGAAAGTGTTGAGTGTGGGAAAAGCCACAATCTGGCCAGCTATGCCAGAGGAGTTACAGGAAATCGAGCTATTTCGTGAAACAGATTTATCTGAAGAACTGAAAGCTACGGGCTATATGGCGATTAAGCAAGGCTCTAGTGTTGATTTAAAGAATCAGAAGATGGTAAAAGAGGCAAAAAAGAATGGTTTGCTCTTTATGTTTGGATTAGTGTTAGCTATCATGGGTGTTATTGTTGCAATTCGTTTCCTTTGGGAGCCGATTTATTACCATGAACAGGCGGCTTCGATTCAGCAATTGCCATTGGATTTACGCTTAGTGCTATTGGCCGGTATCTCATTCGTGTTCTTCTTGACGTGGCAAGTATCACCGGGTTTGCGTTTTATGTCAATTCGTATGATGTTATTCTTTGTTTTCGGCTATATGGGAATATTTATCGTACTTTTCCTATTAAAAGATGCTTGGATGACGATTAAAAAGGTCGAGGGATACCCTAATTTTCCAACACAGGCTAAATCGAGTCTTATCAGTCGTGGGAAAAAGAAAGTTCGCCGTTTATTTGGTAAATTACCAAAAGTAATTCAATTAGGTGGGGTCCTAGTCTATGTTTTGATGTTGGGACTGATAGTGGTTATGGCGTCGTCACAATGGATGGCTCAAGGGATTTTCTTCTTACTGTTGATTGTTCCAATTGGAAGTTTGCCATTAATTATTAGAGAGTTTCGATTGAACAGATTGATTAAACGACCTCAGGAAATATTAGAAAAAAATCAAGAGGAAGCTTTACCAACCGAGATTATCGAGGATAGTATGGAAAATCTCGCTCATATTGAGCAGATTATTAGTGTCACTCATGATAACCGTCAACGTAGTGAAACGCTCAAGACGGAATTATTAACGAATGTCAGTCATGATTTACGGACGCCTTTGACGTCGATTATCTCTTATGGGGATTTATTGACAAAGGAAAAATTAGCAGATAAGGACAGACGTGAGTACGTGGCGATTATTAATCGCAAGGCTATGCGGATGAAAAATTTAATTGATGATTTATTTGCAGTGACTAAGATGAATAATGGTGAGATTACGTTGGACAAAAAAGTGATTAATCTAGGGCAGCTGTTGCAACAATCATTAGCTGAGTATGGGGAAGAGTTGGCCAAAAAAGACTTAAAAATTATGTATAATAAGCCCGAGGAATCGTTGATGATGATGATCGATGGTGACCGAATGTGGCGAGTTTTTGATAATTTGATTGGTAATGTTGTAAAATATGCCATGCCGAGTACGCGAGTTTACTTGAAGCTTGAAGAGACTAAGCAGCAAGTAAAGATTGAGTTGAAAAATATCTCGTTGCATGAATTAAATGAAAATGCGAGTAATTTAGTTGAGCGGTTTACTCGTGGTGACGAGGCTCGTAATACAGAAGGTTCGGGACTTGGATTAGCAATTGCTAATTCAATTATTAACCTACATGGAGGAAGCTTTGAAATTGTGGTGGACGGTGATATGTTTAAAACAGTTATCTATTTACCACGAGAGCTAGATTCTATAGGAGAGGTGTAAATATATAATAGCCTAGGATGAGATAAAAATCTCATTCTAGGCTATTTAGCTAGTCCATTCTTAATTGGACACCCATGCCAATGACGCCAGGACCGGTATGGATTCCTAGTGCTGGGCTGACTTCGTCAAAAAAGAAATCTTTAAAGTGAGGCAGGCGAGCTTTGACTGCTTCGGCAAATTCGCGAGCTTCCTCAATGGAATTACCATAGGCAACGCCAATATCATAGGAGGTATGATTGCCGATAAATTCTTCTGCTACATGTAGCATTTTTTCCAAGCTACGCTTACGGCCACGGGCTTTGTTGACTGTGTAATAGATGCCATCTGGGTTACAAGAAATAACCGGATTTAAGTTAAGAGCTGTACCAAGAATGGATGACACTAAGCCAATTCGGCCGCCTTTTTTCAAATACTCTAAGGTAGGGATACTAAAGAATACCCGAGTGCTAATCACATTTTTTTCTAGTTTCTGTTTAAGCTCAGCAAGAGTGAGGCCTTCATCGATTAGGCGTTTCGCGTAGACGCCTTGTAGTCCGCCACCGATTCCGATATTTTTGGTATCAATTAATAGGACCTCTAGTTGAGGGTACTCACGACTCATTAACTGCAACATATTATGGGTACCGCTTAGACCACTGGAGATGGTTGAAACGACAAGTTGAGTGTAGCCGTCGGCGATAATCTGCTCAAAAACATTGCTGATAGATTGACCATCAGGTAGTGAGGTAGATGGGATTTCAACAGCTAAGCGTTCATAGATTTCCTTTGAGGTGATGGTCACTTTGTCAATGTAGGTTTTATCTTTATAAATTACATTCAAAGGGATCACGTAAACGCCATCCTTCTCACTGATTGATGGTGGAAGATCCATTCCTGAATCTACTAATAGTGCAATTTTATGTGTTGTTTGTGTCATAATTAAGTACTCCTTTATTGTTCGTCATCTGCTTTTTTTTGTGCCAAAGTATGTAGCGTGTTTTCAGCTACCAATTTTGAAGTTAAGGCAATTGTAGCCATCTGAATGGGAAGAAAATCAATATCGACAACATCTAACTCGAATTTTTCAGTCTGGTCATCAACTAAGAATAATTGAATGGTGTCCTCCATTTGTTTGCAAAATTGGTTATAAGCTTTGCGATAATCGCCACTTGCGGTTTGCCAATCAATTCCTTGTTGAACGACAGGGATGTCAAAGGCTTGTTTTAGAATGGTAATGATTACCAGTCGTGCGACATGCCGCTGATCGTATTTTTTCTTTTTAGGTGTCGGAATTAGTTTTTGCTTAACGTAATTATTAACCATTGCAGGCGTTAATAACGGGTCCGCTTGCTGATTTACTTTAAAGGGGCTGGTATAGCGCACAACTAAGGTGACTAATTGCTCCATGTAAATGTCGATATCAGGCAGCTCATCCCAACGTGGGAGGTGAATTTTTCGTAAATTGTCTTGCCAATTTTTTTGTATATGCTCCATAAACATCTCCTAAACTATTTCATCTAGTTTTTAAAACTATATCATATAATTATGGAAAAAGAAAGAGGGAGAGTTGAGTAAAACGAGCAAATGAAAAAAGCGATCACATGTACGTGTGATCGCTTTTTGAGCAGTGTAAAACAACAGCTAACTAGTTCCCTTTGAAGAAGTCTTTGACCTTGCCGATCAGACTGTCGGCATTATCGCTAAATAAGCCACTTAACTCATGAATGTGGTCACCTAGTTCATCTTTGTGATCTTCGATAAATTGTTTGGCTTCTTCCATTTTATCAGCACTGACTAGTTCTTTTACTCTTGCGATCAATTCGTCAACGTTCATCATGTTCAGCTCCTTCTTAAATGTATCTAAATGATAGCATGTGATCGCTTTAATTGACAACTTAGAGGTTCTATCTAGGGATTATTTTGCCAACATAATCAAAAAGTGGTTCAGATAATTCTAGCTCAAAGCTATCTCGATTGATTTTGCCGACAGTTGCTTGGCTGTCATAGAGGGTTAAGAGGAAATCTGCCATTTCTGTACTCGTATGATAATGGGAAAAGCCTTTCATATAATCGTAGCTAGTGAGATTATTTGCGACCTGTGCAAACTCAGTTTCAGTTGCAGAGGGAGCTAAAACTTTTGCTTTTAAAAGAGCGCCAATTCGTGCAAGCTCAAGTGACATCCCTTCAGTCAGGGAACTGACAAAAAATTTTGTTGCGCAATATGTAGCGGCGTTAGGCACCATGGTATAACCGCCAGAGGAAGAAATGTTAATTAATTGAGCCCCCTCGCTGTCTTGATAGTCACGAACAAACAGCGTGGAAAATATAGTTAGAGCCTCAACATTGAGATGAAGCATGGTCATCATCTTGTCTAGTGGTTGATCGGCGACTGAATCATAGTGACCGAATCCAGCATTGTTGATCCATGTTTCTAAGGCGTAATCAGCTAATTCGTGATAAAGAGTCAAACAAGTAGCTGAATTGGTTAAATCACAGATTTTTAAGACAATCTCCAAATCAGGGTGTTCAGCTAATATCTCCTCCTTTAGGTCAAGTAATAGTTCCTCTCGTCGAGCGATTAAAATTAAGTTTTTTTGTCGATTTGCAAAGGCGATGGCTGCCGATCGACCAATTCCTGAGCTAGCTCCTGTAATAACGGTATACGTTTTAGTCATTATAAAACATCCTTTCAGTGATTAAATTTGTTGTGGAAATAAGCATATATCCTAGAGTGGGCTCCATGTCAAGAAACGAGGTATTTAGTTTGCGAAAAATGGTATAATGGAGGGGCTTTGATATTATCAACTAGGAGGAAACAAGATGGATAACCCTCGGATACCGGAAGTACTTACTCTTAACAAGTTAGCAAATTTTATAACAATTGAAGACCCAGAACTATTTCAAGAGGAATTTCAACGAGAAATAGTTGAAGAGCTGTCGTTTAAGCGGGCTCAGATTGCTCAAAGTCGGTTTAATAATGTGACGATGTTAGCGTGTGATTTAGGGAAACTAGAAGTGATTGATGCTGTTTTTTTAAGATGTGATTTTTCAAACTCGGATTTATCTAAAGCCTATTTCAATCGAGTAGAGTTCCACGAGTGCAAGTTTATGGGGACTAAGTTTCCAGAAGCCTATATCAATCACACCTTGTTTAAAAAATGCAACCTTTCTATGAGCAGCTTTGAGAAGAGCCGACAAAAGTATGTGGCCTATGAGGAATGTAACTTAGAGAGTGCTGATTTTTATAGACAAGAGCTGAAAGCCGTAAAATTTATCAGTAGTGAATTAGACCAAGCTAATTTTGAAGAGACGTCACTTAAAGGAGTTGATCTGAGCAGCTGCTTTTTTAATCAATTATCATTAGAGTTAACAGGATTGAAAGGTGTGACAATTAGCGAAGATCAAATGCGATTTTTTATTAACAAATTAGGGATGAAAGTTAAATAGTAGTATGAAAGCGGGGATAAAAATCACCGTTTTTTTTTGTTGCATTAAAGAGTGCTTATTGAATTATTAAAATACGCATCTTTTTTCGAAAAGTTGTTCGGTTTTAGCTCGTTTAAAGTTATAATGGTAATTGGTAAATAAAAGTTAAGTTAGCTTGTAACTTTTTATGGTGTTAAGAGGTATTAGAAGTGAGGAGAAAAATGGAAAATAAACATAAGGCTCAACTTGATGTTGAGCAAATAATAGAAGAATATGCCGATATGGTTTATCGAATTGCTTATGTGCAAATGAAGCAAAAAAGTGATGCTGAGGATGTCTTTCAGGAAGTTTTCTTAAGGCTGGTTAGATATATTGATACACTAAAAGGTGAAGATCATGTTAAGCCATGGTTGATTCGTGTAACGATTAATTGCTGTCATAAGCAATACAATAGTGCATGGCGCAAAAAATCTGTTTCGATGGCTGATGAGCAATTTACCGAAGAGGTCATAGTTAAAGATGAGGAGGTTGAAGATGTTTTGGAAGCGTGTTGGGAGCTTCCAGAAGCACAACGGATTGTGATCCACTTATTCTATCTTGAAGGCTATTCGGTTCGCGATATTAGCCAGCTATTAGATCAATCTGAATCAGCGATTAAAACACGACTGTCACGAGCGAGAGAAACCTTGAGAACATTATTAAAGGGGGATCTAATCAATGAAGGAAGAATATAACGAAGAGTTATCTAAAATAAAAGCGTCTCGAGAATTGATTGAAGATACAAAAGTTGAGATGCGCAAGGAGATGGCGAAAAAGTCTCAGGAATCTGTTGAAGAGCCGACAGATGATAGACCGAAAGCACCAATTATTAAACTAACGATGCGCCGAACAGCTATCGTGAGCGTAGCTGTCTTAATTATTATGGTTGGAACGTTTGGTTATGTTAAGTCGCAGACTCATATAACTATTCAAGCTGTGAGTGAAACGAAGCTAGCATTGAATCCAAATTTGGGAAGAATGTCAGAAAAAGGCAGTAAAACAAATGATCGGATTAAAGTTATCTCATCAACGGATCAAACCATTGTTCCAGAATTTTTACAGTCGGTTAAAAAGAGTAAAATTAAGGGACACAGTGTTCGCCTAGGACGTGATACAAAGGGGACATATCATGGGACATATGAACGTGATGGCACCTACTATTATGTCACTGGGATTGATGTGACAGAGACTGAATTCATCGATTATTTTAAAAATAAATTTTAGCTTGTAACCTTTTGTTACCTTGACGGGTATTAGTGTTAGAAAGTCAAAAGTGAGAGGGGTCAAAGGAAGAATATGAAAAAGAAAGTGATTGCGAGCTTGTTGCTAGCGACGTTAGTATTAGGTGCTTGTCAACAAGGTGGAACCAATAAAAAGGCGGATCCAAAAGCCGTTGATATGGGAAAACAATTGAGTATCAGTCAGGTAGCGGCCGATGTAAAAGGGAAATATGATGAGGATCAGTTGGCTTATACAGGAGAAAAATTAACCATTCAACGAGATGAGCCTATTAAGCTTAATATTGAATTTGATCCGATTGCATTAGGGATGGAGAAATACACTGAGATTGTGGAGGTTTTCCAAGATCCAGCTTTAACTCAGTCAGTAGGTACGCATTTTAATAGTGACGATGATAAGTCCTTTTTAGAAGTCTTGCCGCCCCGTTCAGCAGTTTTGCCGATTGGACAGGTAGATGTTAATAAAAAAGATTTTGGTTTTGATGGATCAAATGTCTTGCTTTTTCAAAAGGATGATAACCAAGACTGGGGTAATTTATCCGAGTTGTATATGGAAGTTAAGGTGGACTTAAAAACAGGAGAGCCACTTGATAAACCTTTGGTAACGCCGATTAGTGTGGTTCATGAGTTATCAGGTGATATTCGCTTGAAATTGACTATCACAGAAGATGGGACACCCGAGTTTTCTTGGAACGAATTAGCTGGAGCTGAGTATTATTACTTGATCGATGTTGATTATCAAGAAAAAAGAGGGCTAACAGGTCAGGCTTTCGTTCGTGAGAAGATTACAGACGGTACGAGTTTTGAGGCTGAGCCAGGTGCTGCGTACACGACATTTAAAGTCGCAGAAATTGACCGTCAAACAGAAGAAAATATTAAGAAGTATGGCGAAGGTAGTGGACCAATTCAAAAAGATGATGAGACAGAGAAGCGTTTTGCAGTTGTCGCTGTTTCTAAAGATGGGACCTCTGCGATTAGTAATACGTTGAGCTTAAAAGAATTAGCAAAGCGTATCCCTTACCGTGAAGAAATTGGTAAGAGCAGTCAAGAGGAAGGGAAAACAACAGCAGTTGAGATGGGACTTCTCCCTTCTTATCGCTGGGTCACGATGAGTGATGGTTCTCTTGTTCAAAAGTTGATTAACTATGATATTTCAAAAGCTAAAGAAGATACGGAGCTTTGGGGGGCATATGAGAAAGAAGATATGTCTGATATGCAAGCCAATGAAGTAGAACTAATTACGATTCCTTATACAGTGGAAGGGACACCGTTTGCTGGCAAGGCTAAGGTTGAAAATTATTTTGTAGATACTTGGAAAGAGGATCTGAAAAAATTAAAAGAGCGTCAAGATAATTTACGTAATAAAGCCGGAAGTACTCAGGTGGAAATGACATCTGAAGAGGTTGATGAGACACAAGAGAGGCCGAAAAAAGAAGAAAGAGCGACAGAAAGCAGCACATCGTCGAAGGAATCTAGTAGTCAAGAGTCAACAGAGGAATCCACTGAGACGAGCTCTACAACCCGTCGTCGCAAGAAATCAAGTGATTCAAGTGAGAGTACTCAAGAAACGACAAAAGAAACAACAGAAACGACGGAGTCAAAAGAAACAACTAGACGCCGTAAAAAAGCGACAACAGAGTCTACTTCAGAAGAGGAAACATCCGCTACTACAAGTGAAACGAAGGAATCAACGAGTCGTCGTAAAAAGGAATCGAAAGAAACTGTTTCAGAAACAACAGATACAATTACGGCTAACAGTGCGTTAAGCGAGTATTTAGCAATTAACATGTTGGACGGAAAAACAGAGATTGATATTCAAGATTTCCCAGAAGCGATGGTTCAAGAGACATTATTTGATGCTTGGATGGAAGCAATTTATCAAAACCCACTGATTTTAGGTGTGGAAGGTGCGCAGATTGTAGGTTATGGTGAGAAATTGAAAGTAACTTACAACGTAGAGACGGCTGAAATGAAGGAAAAGCAGGCTGAATTACGTAAAGAGGTTAAAAAGGTTGTCGCTGAGATTATCAAGGATGATATGAGTGACCTACAAAAAGAGTACGCCATTAACAGTTATTTAATTGATATTGCTGAGTATGATAATGGTGCGTTAGAAAATGCTGAAAAGAATAATTTCGTTAACGTTGATGCTGAATTCAATGATTCTTTCACGCCATACGGAGTTCTGATTAATAAGGTAGGCGTATGCGCGAGTTATGCTGGAGCATTCAAATTATTGGCAGATGAAGCTGGGCTAGAGGCTATCGTAGTGACTGGTTACTTGGAAGGCGATTTACCACATGCATGGAATAAAGTTAAAATTGAGGATGAATGGTACATTTTAGATAGTACCAACAACGACAATGAGGCGATGACCAATGCACTGTTAAATATTCCGGGGAACGCCTCTACTAAAGTGCTAGTTGAAGATGATCGTTATGTGATTGACCGTAATTTGGTTGATTATCAAGCGTCAGATAAAGATGCCGACAGTGAGTTTTATCATGTTGAAGATAAGTATTTTGACGAAGATAAGATTGTTGAAGAATTAGTCAGTACTCTTGGCAAAGACGGAGAAGCGTCATTAAGAACAAGTTATAATTTAACAGATGAAGCTTTTTATAAGATTGGTAGTAAGGTAATGGAGCAAACAAAGGATGAGAACCTACAAGGAACTTACTGGATGGGTGTCATTCATTTGAAAAGTGGTAACTAACAAATGTTTAGTTTAAATAAGTATTGGAGGAAAAGAAGATGAAGAAGATTAAATTATTAGTTGCAGTTGCAATGGTTGGGTTGTTAGCAGCCTGTGGAACAACTAATCAAGGTAGCGGTGAAGGAAAAAAACAAGCGACCACTAAGAGTAAAGTGGCAGAGGTTTCGATTGAAGATGGTACTTATATTGACCCAATCGGTGGCGACACAGAAGAGGATCAGGATGTAATTGCGTTGGATGTGAAGGTTAAGAACACGTCAAAGGATAAAATGTTTATCTTTGACCAATCATTTTACCTTGTAGAAAAGGGCGAAGATGAAAAGATCAGCACATTGCGTTTGGATTATGAGAGTCAGTTAAAAGACTTTTCAGGTGAGCTTTCGCCAGGTAAGAGCCTGTCTGGAACAGTTGTTTTTGAAGTTGAAGACGGTAAAAAATATCAATTTGTCTTCAGTTCTAATGGCTATGATGAAAAAGGAAACTCTCATGCAGATGTTGAGATGCCTCTTGATTTGAAGGAGTATGCATCGTCTAAAAAGACTTTGGATGAGCCTGTGAAAGCATTACAAGCCTATATTGACGTGGTTTTCTTACAAGAAGAGAATGAAGATTATGAAAAATTAGTTGGCAATGATTCTAAAGCTGATATTGATATGATCAAAAAAGAATACACTAACATGTTGAAGGATACTTTTTACAGCTATCGTTTGACGGATGATGAGTCAGCGAAAGCATTTGAGAGCTACGTTGCGAATCAACGTGAAGCGATTGAATTAGAGGTGAAATCTGCTGGAAATGTTGGCGAAAGAGCAAAAGTTGAGGTTGATTTCAAAGGGATTTCTGGTCAAGCTGTGACAGATTTGATTAGTGATTTCAAAGAAGAATATGATGAGAAAAACAATGACTACGATTCTGCTAAACGTGAGCAATATGCGGTTGGTAAATTGGCTGATATCTATGCTGAGGCTGAAGTTGGTGAGCCTCGTAATGATTTGTTTGTTAGCATGACTAAAAAAGATGGCAAGTGGAACATTGATTTCAAGAGTGATGATTCATATGAAAACAAAGCATTGTTGAAAGCTTTCTTAGGCCAAGTAGATTAAATTAGACAAACAGCGTTGACTCTTAGAGTCAACGCTGTTTTTAATAGGATTACTAATTATTTTTCTGCTTTAATTGAGTCCGCAGCAAGTTTACCAGAAGTCAGTGCCCACGCATTGTTAGCACCTGAAGGAGAGTCATCTCCCATAACACCACCAGCGATTTCTCCGACTGCGTATAAACCAGGAATAACTTCATCGTCTTTGTTTAAGACTTGTAAGTCAGTGTTAACGACTAAGCCACCCATAGTTGTAGCAAAACGCGGTTTTTGTTCAACTAAGTAATAAGGTCCTTTACCAATTTCTTTCTTCAAGTAGTCAGCGGGACGCTTGAAGTCTTTATCTTCACCTGCTTTAACGAAGCCATTGTAATCTGTAACAGTCTTCTCAAGGTCAGCAGGTGTGATTTTAGCTGCTGTAGCAAGCTCTTTTAAAGAGTCTGCATGATAGAAATAAGGAGTTGTAGAACCATTATTTTTTAGCCAAGTGTCAACATCAGCTCCGCTAATGCCTCCTTCGCTAATTTTTTCTCTGAAAATATCAAAGGTTGCTTGATCCATTAATAAGTAAAGCATCTTATCATCTTGAGCCACTTCTATTTCAAGGATTTGTCGGTTACTTGCTTTTTCATTAACTACGCGTTTACCTTTAGTATTGACTAGAATAGCACTTTCGCTAAAGGCGGCGATGTTACCGTTAATAGTTGATTTAGCTAGTCCTTTAGAGACTTCAATCCCGTTTGGATAACGTTTGCCGTACTCCATTAAGCGAGTACCAGCATTGATTTTTTTATCTTCAGTCATAAGAATGGCGTCACCTGTTGCAGATTCAGGACCGTAGTATAAGACATCTTTCATGTCATCAGATAATAAGTCTTTGTTATTTCCGTAACCACCTGTTGATAAAATAACATGTTTTGCCGTAATGTTGTAAGTTTTTCCAGAATCTTCTTTGGCAACAACACCTGTTACACGTCCGCTATCATCTGTGATTAATTCTGTTGCTTGTGTTTGTAAATGTAAGTCAATTGATGAATCTTCAACTGCTTTACGGGCCGTTTTTGCGAAACCAGATCCGCCATCTTTATAAGCGAGTTCGCGGTCATGGCTGTATTCGGCTAATTTATGTAGACCACTTTTAGTATCGTACTGAATACCAACGTAATCAGTTAACCAATTAGTTGTTTCACCAATATTTTCAGCAAATAGGTTAAGTAGCTCAGGGACATTTTTACCGTCACCATTGGCTAGGAAATCTTTTGTCATGCTGTCTACGCTATCGTCTTTGACTCCTGCTTCTTTTTGTAAGTCAGAGCCCATCACGACTTGGTTACCACCACTGACTGAGATTGCGCCACCGATGTAACTCATTTTTTCTAATAAAATTGTTTTGAAGCCAAGTTCATCTGCTCTTAAAGAAGAGGCAATCCCTGAAGCACCACCACCAACTACAACAACATCTGTTGTTAATTCAACAACTTCATCAGAGGTTTCCTTTTCAACTTTAACATTAGCTAAAGCTTCTGGGTCACCGCCAGCTTGCTTCACAGCATCGCTGATAGCATCTAAAATACCTTGGTTAGTCATTGAAGCACCACTGACTGTATCGATACCTAATGATTGGTTTTTCACGATTTCCGCAGGTAAGTCTTTAATAGAGGTATCACTAAGACCATCTGTTTCGCTGTGTTCAACGATCTCGATTGACTTAATTTTATCCTTTGTAAAGGTTACTTCTGCTACGATTGGCCCGTTCTTTCCTTCACCTGTTCCCTTATATGTGCCAGGTGTGTATTGACCGCTCGCTGCTTCTTTGGTATCTGTTTTTTTATCTGTCTTATCTGGTGTACAACCAGCTAGAACTAATGCGAAAATAATCACAATTAGTGATAAAAAAGTTGTTCTATTCCTCTTTTTCATAACAAAATCCTCCCCAAATGATTTGTGAAACAATTATATAATAACAAATAACTAGCGTTTTTTCAATAACAGAAAAATTATAAAAGTATTGAAACCGGTATCTTTTTGAAGAAATGTTCATTTGTGAAAGGAATTAAAATGATAAGTGTGAGGGTAAGGAGCGAAAGGGTGGTCGTTGTTCTGAAGTTCACGAAAAAGAATGTCACATTTGGTAAAAAAGCAAAGAATGACAGAATAAAATGACACGTTGTTTAAATGAGTAGGGGATTGTCAGTCTTCACAAATAGAGAAGGGGATAATCATTTTTTTTGCTGAAAGGACATCAGTTGCATTTCAGGGGAAAGACACTTATACTTATTTTTCTAAGCGTAATGATTTGGATTAATGAAGTGGGGACAGAAAATGAGTCTTGATCAAAATAGAAGCAGAAGTGTAGTGCTAGTCGCAATTATCTGGGTAGTGGTTAGCATCATTTTTACTCAATACAATGCACCGCTGTATAAAGAGCCGATTATTAAAGTGACAGCTGTCAAGGTAGTTGAGTCGCTTAAGCCAGAGGATGAGCAAACTCAAGAGATTCAGGGTGTTATTCAAAATGGGGAAAAGAAAGGCGAGAATGTGGCAATAAGTGCGCCAGTTAGTTTTTCGGAAGCTGTTTCACCTAGCTATGCGAAAGGGGATCAGTTATTTGTGACGATTGAGAAGGGGCGAGAAACTATTACCTCGGTGAAACGTGATCGATATGTCTTATTAATGCTTGGTTTATTTGCATTGATTGTATGGTGGGTAGGACGAAAACAAGGTCTTCTATCGCTTGTTAGTGTGGGGCTTAATACGGTTATGTTGCTACTAGCGATAAATCTTTACAGTCATTACCCTCAGCTTCCGTTGCCCCTGATTATCTTAGTGACGGGATGTTTAACGACGCTATTTTCTCTAGTTTTAGGAACAGGTTGGAATAAAAAGATGGCCGCGACAGTAGTTGCCACTTTGTTGGCCTCTGTTAGCGCCTGGTTGATTGGATGGGGCGTTTTAAATCAGTTTCATGATAAAGGCTTGCGGTATGAAGATATGCAGTTTTTAACGCGGCCATATCGGCAAATTTTTATTTCCAGCTTATTTTTAGGGACACTGGGAGCTGCTATGGATATCGCGATTACCGTTGTGACGACGGTGATGGAATTGGTGGAAAAGAATCCGCAGATTGCTACGAAACAGCTGATTATGGCGGGACGTAACGTGGGGAAAAATGTTATGGGATCAATGGCAAGTGTTCTGTTGTTTGCTTATTTAAGCGGCGGAATTCCATTGATTATTCTCTATTTGAAAAATGGCTGGGACTTCATGCCTTCTGTCGAGATGACTTTATCGCTCGAAATTGCTCGTGCGCTTGTTGGCGGGATTGGGATAGTCTTAACAGTCCCTTTGAGCGTGCTGGTGGTTAGTCTACTGTCGCGAAAGCGAGGTGGCTAAGATGAATGTTCTAGCTGTATTAGCGATGATCCTTCTGGTGTTAATGCTAGCCGTCGGGGGTGAGGTAGGTTTCTTTTCTTTTTTAGGCATGTTTTTAAATGTCATTGTCTTTTTGGTGATGTGCTACTCACTTTATCAATCAATTAATGTCTACCTTACAGCCTTAGTCAGTTGTGTCTTGATCGCGTGTATTAATTTTTTCTTTGTCAATGGCTGGAATCAGCGAACTCAAAGTGCGTTTATCGCGACAGTCCTCATTATGGGACTGGTGTGTTTACTTGTTCCTTTTGTGGTTAATAAAGCTTACATTCAAGGCTTTGCTCCAGAAGAAACAGAGGAGCTCGGCCATTTTTCGATGCTGATTGATATTAACTTTAGTCAGCTTTCATTGGCACTAATTTTAGTGGGGATGATGGGAGCCGTGACTGATTCGGCCTTGGCGGTCGCCTCAGCGATGTCAGAAGTTAAGGAGCATCATCCGCTAATTAGTGAACAGGAGTTGTTAAACTCGGGTTTGCGGATCGGAAAGGATATTTTAGGAACGACCATCAATACCTTACTCTTTGCCTTTTTTGGTAGCCAACTGGCGTTGATTATTTGGTTTAAGGATTTACATTATAGCGCTGCCCAGTTGCTAAATTCGCAACTCTTAGTGTCTGAATTGATTATCATGCTGTTAACAGGCACCTTCGCTGTCTTGATATTGCCGTTTACCGCTTGGATATGTTCTAAGAGGTACCTGAGTTAGACAGGAAAAATGAGTACATAGCCTCTCTCCATTCATTCTATGTATTTCATATCAGGAAACAGGAATTTTTAGCATCATCAATCATCAATTCGCTTATGATTGGTAGGAGGTGTCAATTGTACTTGTTTTCTTCATTTACGCCATGAGTCACTCGCTTGTTACTATTATCTAATAATGCTATACTAAATACGCGAAATGAGATTAAGTCTATCATTCCATTGATAGCACAAAGCCCCAACCTATTGTGAGTAGGTTGGGGCTTTTTTTTATATGTTTTGAAAACCTCGGGCTATGCCTGAGGTTCAGGAGAGCTTCAAGCGAGGTATAAAAAAAACCCCTTAAAATGATAAACTAGACTTGGTTTCCCGACCGCAAACTAATCATTTTAAGGAGGTCCTATAATGAATAAGGACAATCAAAGTTTATCACACACAACATGGAAATGTAAGTATCATATCGTGTTCGCGCCGAAATACAGAAGGCAGATCGTTTATGGAAAATACAAGTCAAGTATAGGGAAAATTCTACGAGAATTATGTCAAAGGAAAAAAGTGGAAATAATAGAAGCGAATGCATGTAAAGATCGTATCCATTTATTAGTAAGTATCCCTCCAAAAGAAAGTGTTTCGAGTTTCATAGGTTATCTCAAAGGAAAAAGTAGTCTAATGATTTTTGATCGACATACTGAACTAAAATATAGATATGCTAATCGAAAATTTTGGTGTCGTGGCTATTATGTGGATACTGTTGGGCGAAACAAAAAGCAAATCGAAGAATACATAAGAAATCAAATACAAGAGGATTATGTAGCAGATCAACTGACATTATTCGAAGAGTATGATCCGTTTACAGGAGAAAAAAACAAGAGAAAATAGAATGAGATTCTTCAGAATCAGTGAGTAAATGTGGTGCAGAAGGGAGACCCCTCAGAGGGACTTTCAGGCCCAGTCCGGCAATAGAGGCTTTCAGCCGCAGAGCAAACCTCCAGTTCTCACTGGAGGTTTTGATTTTACTTGTTGCGACTACAAGTGTGCGGGTTAGGGCAACTTGAAGTTATCGTCTAATCATCTAACCACTGATTAACTAGCGCTATGGCTAGACCCACAAATAGCGGGGCAATAACTAATGGGATTAAGCTCTCCATTGATAACACTTTCTTACGAGGCAAGTTGCCATTACTCATTATAAAAGTATGTGATAAACAAAACTAATCAATTTCTAATTTTATAAATTGAATGGGTGATGAATCTCAAAATCTCACTTTTCCCGATACCCTAAAGCGGGAGTAAGAGGCTCTTGTTGTTCATAAATTCTAATGACTGATTCAATTCTTTCCCAATCATCATAGGTTGGGTAACTGTTAATCCAAACACTAGATTTGGGCAAGGCGAGAAAAAAAGAGGCGTCACTGACGAGAACATCAAAGGGAAGTGTTTTGAGCGTCTCATAGTCAAGCAAAACGTCGCGATAACAAGTTGTTTCTACGCGATTGCCAAAATGATGCTTTAGCTGGTTATCAATCAGTTGAGCATGACCATGATTTTGGGTACTTAAAATTAAAAGTCGAACAGGCTGTTTACCAACTGTTAATAAGCCTTTCCAGTGAGTGAATAGAACATAAAGTAAATCTGTTACAAGCCATGAAGGAAAATGGGGGACATTTTTTTTGAGAAAGATAAGTAAGCTCTTTTGAACAGTCTTAAATAAGGTCGGATGACTATCTGCTACGGTGTTAATAAAAGTCCGCTTAGTGTTGTGGAGAATATAGCTTGGACCGGTTGCGAACTGAGTGCTTAATTGGAGAACTGCCAGTAATTGTGTGGCAATCTCTTCTTCATTTGTTGGAACTATTAGTCGAAGAACCCGGGCCAATTGGCGAATAAATTGTTCGATCTTAGGATAAAGATTCGTTTGATCAAGCAATTGTTGATTAACAATTAAAAGTCCGAAAATATCCACAAGAGCATCATCAGTCAATCTTAGTGAAGATGATTCATGTAAACGAAGCTCTGGTGCATAGGTGCAGTGAGTTAAAACCTGCTGATGAACATGAGGTTCAAGCTCGACTAAGTGACCTTGTTGGAACCGTGTGAGCTGGACAGCCGCTGCAATTTTTATTTGTTGAAATGATGTTACATCCAAGGATTTAAGAGAAGGCTGCAAGAGATGCAAGATCAATTCATTAAAGGCTTGTTCATCAAATTGAAAGGGCCATTCGACTAATGCGTAGCATTCAATAAAATAATTAGCATAAAAATAACGAATTTGAGTTTCTTTGCCAGTCATACGACAAGGATTTGGTTTTAGTTCAATACTAAATGAAGCCAGAGCTTGGTTTATTTTAGTGATTAGCCGATAAACAGTCGGAACACTGAAAAAGAGCTTATTCGCGAGTTGAGTGACAGTCAAGCTTTCATCAAAGAAAATAATTTCGAGTAATTGAAAGGCAGGAGTGGTTTTCAGGACGAATTGATAAAAAAAATCGAGACCTAGACCTGTTGGAAAAACAAAATGAATGCCATAATTCGAGGTTTGAATTTCTAAAAGAGCATCATCCACATGGTCTTGATAGGTTGGTAAATCTTTATAAGTTTGAAAAATACTATTATACATCGTAATATCTTTTAAGAGCACACTTTCTGAACAATTCAAGTGTTGAGTCAGTGTCTTTGTTGTTTGCCATCCCGGCTTGGCGTACAAGAGTTCAATTAATCTTAAGCGTCGTCGTGTATCATTATCAAGTAAACGTTCCATATAACCATCCCTTTCTTTAAATGCGTTATTTAATTGTTAGCTTTATCATAAGGTGAAAGAAACTTAAAAGCAAATTATCGCGAACGGTTAGCGAATTAAAAAGGGAGGGGATTTGAAAATTATCAAAAAAGCAAGTCCCTTCCCTTTTTTTTGATAAAATAAGATGTGTGTTTTATGTTATATTATTTCCCGTAAAGCAATCAAAGAAAGTTGGCAGAAGGGTATGTATGAAAGAATAACGGCTATTCGGGTAAGGCGTTCAAAAAGACCTCTTGTGGATGACATTTTTGAAATTAGATTGGCAGGAGATGAAATTCAAACCACTCACTACGTCATTCAGTCATTAGAGCTAGGGGTAGTGTATTATTTTTATAATCAAGCGGGAGTAGTTGTTAAAGTTGTGGCTCGCCATCCTATTTACAAAGGACCTTATATTTGTTCGGAAACAAATGATGGTGGAACTGACGAACTATTAGCACTACCTAGGTTTTAGAAAAGAAGTATAATAACCTTCGAACAGCGTATCAAGGCAAGGGCTGTTCGAAGGTTGTGATATAGGATTAGACTGAGTGGTTTTGGTGGAAAAAGACGCTGATAAGCTCTAAGTGGTGCATTAAAGATAATTTTTTGATAACGCCTAATCCGGGAAATTTTTGCAGTTGATGATAGTTGAGCAGTTCGGATAATCCATAAGTGAGTATTAATTGGTCTTGATATTTTTGATACCAACGTGCTAACTTATTGACTGCTTCTAAGAATTTACCTCCAGGATTAGAGTAATCATCATTACTGTCAGAAGTAAAATGCTTGATGCGTAAACTTTGATAGGCGTCAAAATAAAGAACATGCAAGGCGACAGCCTTAGCTGGAAAACCTTTTTCATAGTAGGTGGCTCCGTTGATGCTATAGTCAGCAAAACCTTGATAGCCGTCTTCTTGGTAATAGAGATGGTCATCGGAAAAAAATTCATCCTCGTTATACAAATAATCCTCAATATTCTTAAGCATAGTGAGAGGGTCTTGTAACGAGATTGCTTGAGAACTCGGTGTTAAGCGTGGATCAGCAATTAAGAGGTGGGAAGTAGTGTGACTAGTTTTTAGCTGTTCCAGCAGCTGGAAATCAGTTCCTTCCACACGATTAGTAATCAGTAGGTTATGTTTGTCGGGTAGTAAGTCACCAGAAAAGTGTTCATTGGTAATAAAGGCTGGTAAAATAGTTGGTCCTTGCTTTAATTCTTCAATGTCATGAAGCTTTTCTTGGCTAAAGTTAAATTCCCCAACTTCAGGATTTTCAATGATAGCTAATCGCTGATTGTGTGTAACAAAGCTGCCGATAGTTCTCTTTAAAGCCGCTGAGTCTTTAATTGGCTCGATTAAAGGAACGACTGAAGGGTGCAATAATCCTCGCTCGAGGAGCTCTTTTAGTGCTAAAAGATCAAATTGTTTACTTCTTATATAGGGAATATACATGTCTTCACCTCTATTCTAGTGCTTCTGTTCGCCGACGAAGGGCTTTTTTTTGTTGATAAAAAGGATTATTTTGAGCCTTCAATAACGCGAGTTCGGCTTTTAAATTTGTGATTGTTTGATTGTCTAATTCTGTCAAAAAGCGTTGGTAAAAGCGACTGTCAGGTGAGACTAAATCATTAGTTTCTCTTTTTTTCAGTTCGTGAAATAATTGTTCCGAAGAATATAGCTGCAATCCTTTTTCAACCATCTTAGCTTTGCGAACTTCCCGTGCTTGAGATGCCATAAAACGCTGAGTTAGTAAACCATTATCGACTTCTAACTCTTTTCTACGAGCGGTTTTAACAATCGTCAGCATGCCGGGACTAATAATGTCCTGTGCTGCACCATCGCAAGGACGATAAACCATGACGCCGATTTGTTCTGGAATGTCTTGTTTCACTTTTTCGAAAAGTGCAAGTGGTAGGATAAAATAATTGTAATGACCGATGAAAGATAGCTTGGCCTTTGAGTTAAAATCAGCTTTCGTCGCCTTAATTTCATAACAACGCCATTCTAGTTCTCCAGAGCTCAAAAAACGACAACTCAAGGTATCGACAATTCCTTGGTCATCAGGCATAGTCACCTCTTCAACAACGACATCTCCTTGTTCTAAGCAATAATAATACAAGGTTTCTTCCATATCTATGGTTAGTTTGGTTTTCATCTTGTCACCTCAGTTTCAGTGATTCTATTATAGAACATATATTCGTATCTGTGAAGTAGGAGTTTCAGCTGTCTTTCTTTCAGTAAAAGAAGCCTAAAAAATCGTGTGATTTTATGATATGATAGATCAAGATTAAGTCGGTAAAGAATGAAATAACTGCCGAAGAACTAGGAGGAAAAGAGAGAATGAGTGTCACATATAATCATCCGACTTCAATGGATTTACCTGATATTATGCGAATAGAGCGATCTGGTTTTTCGCCAGAAGAAGCGGCGACAGAGGAAGCGATGAGTGAGCGCATTGCCTTGATTAACGATACTTTTATTGTCGCACGCAATGAGCAGAATAAGGTGGTGGGTTACATTGTTGGCCCAGCTTTTAGTCAACGGTACCTGACTGACGCTCTATATGATAAGCTAACGCCAAATAATCAAACAGATAAGTATCAAACAGTTTTGAGCTTAGCCATCGATCCAGCCTATCGTCGTCAAGGAGTAGCAGGGAGTTTACTGGCTCGACTAAAAGAAGTGGCGGTGAAACAGCACCGACAAGGAATTACATTGACTTGTTTAGAAGAGCTTGTTTCGTTTTATGAAACACATGGCTATCAGAATGAAGGGGTATCAGAGTCTGCTCATGCGGGAGAAGTTTGGTATAACATGGTATTAACTGGCCTAGCTGAGGTGAACTAATTCCAACAATTAAAAATTATTTAATGTTTTTAAAAATCACCTAATTATAAAGTGGCACGATTCTTGCGATTGTAAAGGCCCTCTCTACTTAGCATATTTTGCTGAGTTGGAGAGGGCCTTTATTTTTCAACTATAATAGCTTGATAATATAGTTGAAAAATCCTAATGATTAATAACTGTTATTCGTTGTTTAGCGAAATCCTGACATAATTTTTCATCGGCATTTTCGGTAATTAAATAAGTTAGGGTGACTGCTGGGGTAACAATATTTTTGCTGACGGTGCCTAGTTTATCGGCAGTTATCAAGCCAATAGTTTCAGTTGAAATATCAGCCATTGCGCGTTTCACTTGTGCTTCAGTGATGGTTGGAACACTGATTCCCATCTGAGAATCGATGTTATGGATCCCCATAATATATGTATCAGCACGTAGTAATTGCAATGTTTGAACGGTTTCAATCCCCAAGTTAACCATCGATTCTTTGTATAAAATCCCACCTAACATCATGACCTCTATATTAACATGATGCTCCAAAGCGATAGCAATAGGCGGACTATTAGTGATGATAGTCGCTCGGAAATCAAGTGGCAGACATTTTGCTAATTGCACATTTGTTGTGCCGCCATCAATGATAATAACAGACCCTTCTTTTAAATAAGGTAGGGCTTTTTTTGCTAGGGTCCGTTTTAAGTCACTGGAAACATTTTTTCTATACGAAAAATCAGTGACTGGGGGCCCCACCTTTAGTGCACCGCTATGGACTCTTCTGACTAGCCCTTTTTGGTCTAGTTCTTTTAGATCTCTTCTAATAGTATCTTCAGACACATCAAAACGCTGACTTAGGTCACTTGCAATCACTTTATTTTCTTCAGAAATCAACTCGATGATTTGCTGTTGTCGCTCTTCTTTTAACACGATCTAATAAGCACCTCCTGTAGAATGATTTAAGTATATCACGAGTGTGCTTGTTTGTGTTGGTTTTTACTTATTTAAGCATATATAGGCATAAACATGTGCATGTTTATATTGACTTGTGATTTGAATGGGGTTACAATGTAAGAGAAATATGAGAAGGAGGAACAAAAGATGACAAAAATAATGCTGTCACCATCCGTTATGTGCGGTAATTTAACAAATTTGGAGGAAAGTCTAAAAGAAATAGAGGCATCAGGAGTTGATGCTTTGCATATTGATTTAATCGACGGCTCGTTCAGCCCGGCTATGCCGCTTGGGATTGATACCATTGCAAAAATGCGCAGTTGTTCTAAGATGAGATTTGATGCACATATCATGTCTTTAGATAACGAGTTCTACATTCAAGAGCTTTTAAAGATAGGGATGGAGCATGTTTCATTTCATTATGAAAGTAGCCTGCATATTGATCGCTACATTAAGTTGATTAAAGCTAGTGGCGCAACTGTCGGTGTCGCTTTAAATCCAGCTACTTCTCTATCTGTCTTAGATTATATTCTTCCTGAGATTGATATGGTGGTACTGATGCTGATAAATCCCGGCTTTGCAACGGATAAAAGCGAAACTCAAGTTTCCTTTGCCGAGCAAAAGGTTCGAGATTTGCGGAAACTGATTGATGATAGAGGTCTGCAAACAAGCATTCAGGTCGATGGTCGAGTGTCACTTGCAAGTATCCCGGGCCTAGTTAAAGCTGGGGCAGATAATTTAGTGTTAGGTAGCACAAGTTTATTTATTGCAGGTCACACATTAGCAGAAAATAGAGCGAAGGTTCAGCAGGCTGTTGAAGCTGGTTTATTGGAGGGATAAAGCGATGGTTTCTTATTATGAAATTGAAAAGGCGATTACTGATGAGGTAAGTTTAACACTGGCAACAATTGACGAAAAGGAGGTCCAACAGTTAATTGAAGCAATCAAGGAAGCAGAGCAAGTCTTTTTTGTCGGAGTTGGTCGAGTTCTTTTATCCTTAGAAGGAATCGCTAAAAGATTGGCCCATATTGGCATTCAAACAGTGGTGGTCGGGCAAATTACAGAGCCTGCTATTACGTCAAAGGATTTATTGATTGTTGGGTCAGGTAGCGGTGAGAGCACCTTTCCTAAAGCTATTGCAGCCAAAGCCAAACAATTTGAAGCAAGGGTTGCTCATATTGGCTCCAATCCGACTAGCTCGATGAGAGAATTTGCTGATATTTTTGTTAGAATTCCAGTAGCGACGAAGCTGTCTTTGCCAAATGAAGTCCCATCTGTCCAACCAATGACAAGTTTATTTGAGCAAAGTTTGTTATTACTTGGTGACACAATCGCATTAATGCTGATTGAAGAGCAGGCAATTGATATGAAAGCCTTATGGCAGTATCACGCAAATTTAGAATAAAGAAAGAAGTGGCGAAAATGAAAGCAGTCCATTTTGGAGCAGGGAATATCGGCCGTGGATTTATTGGAGCGGTACTGAGTGATAATGGGTATGAGGTTTGTTTTGTCGATGTCGATGCTCAATTGATTGCGGAACTAAATCAGAACAACTCTTATCACATGGCGGTAATAGGTGATCCTTTACAGATTGCTACTATCTCACCAGTGACAGCGCTTAATAGCTTGGTTGATGAGGAAGAAATCATTAAGAAAATAGTGGAAGCTGATTTAATCACAACCTCAGTCGGTGTCCCAAATTTAAAGAGAATTGCGTCTCTTTTAGCGAGAGGACTTCAACAACGAGCAGAAGAGGGCAAGCTGATTGATGTGATTGCCAATGAAAATGCGATTAATGCGACGACTTTGCTAAAAGAGGAGATCCGACAAGTTCGATCACCTGCTAATATGGCACTGATTGAGTCATACACGGGTTTTGCTAATTCAGCGATTGATCGGCAAGCATTGTCAACGGAGTATGAAGGCAAGCTGATCCCTTTAGTTGAGGCGTATTTTGAATGGGTGATTAATCAAAGTGAGTTGAAAAATCGGTCATTGCCTCAATTAAAAGGCGCGACCTATGTCGAAGAGCTACTACCATTCATTGAAAGAAAATTATATATCGTGAATGCAGGTCATGCTGTGGCGGCATATACAGGACAATTGTTCCATAAGGAAACGGTTCAAGAGGCTTTGGCTGATCCACGGATAGCAACATTTGTGAGACATGTGATGACAACAAATAGTCAGTATTTGTTAGCTAAGTATCAAATGGATCGGGAGGAACTTCAACGATTTATTGATAAAACATTGCGTCGTCACAGCGATCCATCTGTTCATGATTTGGTGACGCGTGTTGGTCGCTCACCGATTCGTAAGCTGGGTCATGATGAGCGGTTGATTGCGCCTTTGATAAAACTGGCTCAGTATGACTTGCCTTATGAGTTTTCAGTAAGGGCAGTTGCCGTTTTATTGCAGTATCAGGATAATACTGATTCAGAAGCGGTGGAGTTAAGCGATAGTATTGAAGAAGTTGGTATAAAAGAAACCTTAAGAACCTATAGTCAATTAAACGATGAAATTCTTCTATCTCGTATAGAGGCAGTGTCAAAAAGGATTGAAGGTCATAAGGAATTAATAGTTGAGGAGGTATAAAAAATGTTAGCTAACTATCTAACAGGAAATATCATGTTTGAGACCTCATTCCCAACATGGGAAGAGGCGATCGAAAAAGCGGCACAGCCCTTGCTTGACTCTCAATCAATTACGCCAGCCTATATTAAGGGAATGATTGATAATGTTAATGAAAATGGTTCGTATGTGGTTATTTTACCTGAGGTCGCGATTCCTCACGCTCGTAAAGAGTTTGGGGCACTTAAAACAGGTTTGACATTTTTACAATTGAAAGAGCCAGTGATCTTCCCTGATAATAAACCCGTGAAACTCTTAATGGTTTTAAGTTCGGAAACAAATGATGGGCACCTTTCTATGTTGGGAGAACTGGGCATGGCATTGATTGATGAGATAGTTGTGCGTGGATTGAAAGAAGCTAAAACGGAGAAGGAAGTTCTGGCTCTCATTGAATCTGCTGAGGACTAAAAAGGAGAATAGAGATGGAACAAACAAAAAATAGTGAAGTAAAAAAAGTTTCAGGGCGAGCTAGAGTTCAAGCCTTTGGTGGTTTTTTGACCAATATGGTTTTACCTAATATCGGTGCGTTTATTGCGTGGGGATTACTGACGGCTCTTTTTATCCCGACTGGCTGGTTCCCAAATGCCTATTTGAATGAGTTAGTAGGACCGAGTATATCTTACCTACTCCCTCTACTTTTAGCTTATTCAGGCGGTCGCATGGTCGGCGGGCAACGAGGTGCAGTATTAGGCGCTTTAGGTACAATGGGCTTGATTATCGGATCAGGCATCCCGATGTTTTTAGGTGCGATGATTGTCGGGCCATTAGGCGGATTTATCATGAAAAAAACTGATAAATTTTTGGAAGATAAGATTCCTGCTGGCTTTGAAATGGTGATTAATAATTTTTCGATTGGTATCATAGGTTTCTTATTGATGATTGTGTCTTATGTTGTGATTGGCCCGACTATTGAAGCGGCCAACGAGTTTGTGACTAAAGCGATTGAAGCACTCGTAGCGACAGGCTATTTGCCATTGTTATCACTTATTAATGAACCAGCAAAAGTATTATTTTTGAATAATGTCATTGATCAAGGGGTCTATTATCCGTTAGGGATGCAGCAAACTTTAGAATTTGGCAAATCCATTTATTTTATGGTAGCGTCTAATCCTGGACCCGGTCTAGGTTTATTATTGGCTTACAGCTTCTTCGGTAAAAAAGCTGCCAAAAGAACGGCTCCTGGTGCAATTATTATTCATTTTCTTGGTGGGATTCATGAGATGTATTTTCCGTATGTGTTGATGAAACCTATCACGATTGTTGCGATGATTCTCGGTGGAGCATCAGGTACAATGACCTTTCAACTGCTGAAAGTTGGTCTGGTAGCGGGTCCAAGTCCTGGCTCGATTTTCTCATACTTGGCCTTAACACCTAAAGGTAATTTTCTAGGGGTGATTGCGGGTGTGCTAGTAGGAGCGATTGTATCATTTGTTGTAACAGCCATTATTTTGAAAGCCGATAAATCTGATGATGAAAATGATGATGAGGCCTTTGAAGCATCAGTTGAAAAGTCTAAAACGATGAAAGCCGAAGGGAAAGAAGTTGTTGCAAAAGTAACAACAGATACAACGGATACGAGAGGCTATCAAAAAATTTCATTTGCTTGTGACGCAGGGATG
This sequence comes from Vagococcus sp. WN80Y, assembly GCF_059621045.1. Taxonomy (NCBI): domain Bacteria; kingdom Bacillati; phylum Bacillota; class Bacilli; order Lactobacillales; family Enterococcaceae; genus Vagococcus; species Vagococcus sp. WN80Y. The sequence continues at coordinate 44,344 of NZ_JCAQHY010000164.1, read as the reverse complement.
GGTAGTAGCGCGATGGGCGCGACAACCTTTAAACAACGATTGAAAAAAGTTGGAATCACTGATATTGAAATTAAGCATTATCGAATTGAAGATGTGCCCCAAGACAGTGATTTAGTTGTGATTCATAAGAATTTGGCTGAACGATTGCGCAGAGTAAACAATCGAGCAGAAATTGTTGAAATCGAAAGTTACTTACAAGATCCCGTTTTAGATGAATTATTTGAAAGAGTGACTTCAGCTCAGGCAAAAGAGTAAGAGTGTTCGGTTAATACCCCGTCAACTATTAGAAATAAGGCTGATAGTTGACGGGGTTATTTTAGGTATGAGATTAGGCAGTAGTTTTAATTCTCACAATTCGTTTATTTAAACGTCCATTAATAAGTAAAAAATAAGATAATGGATGTAATCTTATATATATGATTAAACTGCGATATAACTGTTCTTTAAGGTGGTTGTTTGAAAGACTTTGAGCACGATTTATCCTTTGTTATTATTATTTCTAAGTCGTTTTAATTTAAAGCACTCCGATTTGCGTGTAGAATTAACTATATCAAGAAGGAGTGGGGAAAAATGTCATTTATTTGGTCATTAATTGTTGGAGCAATAATTGGAGCAGTAGCAGGTAGTTTAACAAAAAAAGGTGGATCAATGGGATGGATTGCTAATATAGCAGCAGGCCTTATTGGCTCATCAATTGGGCAAGCGTTATTTGGTAGTTGGGGTCCGAGCTTAGCTGGAATGGCACTAATTCCGTCGATTTTAGGGGCAGTGATTCTAGTAGCAGTAGTCTCATTCTTTTTTAGCCGAAGCAATTAATAGTAGCTATATTTTTTCTTAAAACGAAGGAGGAATTAAAATGGTAAACAAAGACGAAATCAAGGGCAAAGCAAATGAAACAATCGGTAAAGTAACAGGTGATGAAAGTAAAGAGTTAAAAGGAAAAGCACAAGGTTTGTTTGGTAAAGCCAAAGACAAAATCGAAGATGGCTTTGAAGCGGTTGAAGAAAAAGTCGAAGATGTTGTTGATAAAATGAAACATAAAGAAGAAAAATAATTGTTAAGTTAAAGACACTAAAAATAGTGAGTAAGGTATGCGATTAGATACCTTATTCACTGTTTTTTTATTTTTGAAAGGATAGCGGGTTAAAGCGGCTTTGATCATTCATTGTTTCGGTATGAAGCAAGTGTTATACTGATGACATAAAATTTGAGTGATATTGGAGGGGCAAGATGACTAAACCAGTTGCAGTAGTGACAGGGGCAAGTAGTGGTATTGGGAAAGCTGTCATGGAAAAATTATTAGAAGAGTCTTATGATGTTTTGGGGAATGGGCGAACGATCTATTCTAGCTGTACGTCACGAAGTGGGTTACTTTTGAATAATGAAGACCTATTGAAAGCAGAGACATCTTAATACTTATTAGCGGAAGTATTGGAGAAATGGGGGAGATGCGATGTTCTATTTGTCAATGCAGGCACGATTGAATCTGCTGATATTGCCACAATTAATATTGATAAAATGTGTGAAATGGTTAGATTGAAAGTGGAAATGTCATTTCGGTTGATTTATACATTTTTAAAGTTCTTCAAAAAAATAATTGTGGGCACATTATTATTACTTCAAGTGTTATGGGGACTAAAACTAGGGAGCATTCAGGCGCTTATGGTGGCTGTAATTATGCACTAGAGGCTCTAGCAGAGTCGCTTAGAATGGAGCTAGCGGATACTGATATTAAGCTGACCTGTATTGAACCTGGATTGGTAGAAACAAAGCTGCATAAAGACTGGGAGATCCAACCTAAAGAGTTATTAGGAATTTCCCATGCGTTATCACCCCAAGATATTGCTGATTGTGTGAGTGATATTTTAAGAAAGCCAAGTCATATCAGAATACCTAAGTATATGATCTTGCCGAAGGGGCATAAAATATAAGCTGTAAGCCAAGGTGCGATATAGACTAATTAAGTCCACTGACTTAGGTTGTTAGTGGATTTAATTGTTTTGGTAATTGATAATCATAAGAAATAATAAAAAAGTACTTGACGGTATTTTTAAGTCGTGATATATTTTATATACAGACCAGCGGTTTGTATTGAGGAGAGGTTAAAATGGCTCGAAATAAATACCCAGAAAAAACAGTTGAAAAAATACTAACAGTTGCCCAAGCTTTATTCTTTGAAAAAGGGTATGATAACACAACGATGCAAGATATTATTAACGGAGGGCTGAGCAAAGGCGCCATTTATCATCATTTTAAATCAAAACAAGAAATATTTGAAACGATCATGAGTCGATATGATGGCAATGGTGAAGAGCTTAAACAAGTGATAGCGGATGAGTCGTTGACAGGATTAGAAAAATTACAAGCACTCTTAACCGTTACTATAGAAAGTAAAGAGAAACGAAAGATGGTCTACTCAGCTCGCTCATTATTTGAAGATCCTAAAGTATTTGGAGAACTTTACCAAATGAATCATCGTTATATGGTGCCACAGATCAAAGAAATGATTGAGGTAGGGATAGCAGATCAATCGATTCAAACGGATTATCCAAATGAAATAGCTGAGCTAGTTGTAGAGTGCTTTAGTATTTGGATTGGCACCAGACTTTATGAAGTTTCGAGAACAGATTTTATTCGAAAAATTAGCTTTTATCAAGGTATTTTTAAGTATTATGGGGTAGATTTAATTAATGAGAAATTAGAAGAAACAATCATCAATTTTTATGATGAAATCAAAGAATAATTAAGTTGTTAACTAACAACTTATTATTTTTAACAGATACAAACCGATAGTCTGTATTAAAGGAAGGAAGAAAAACATGCAAATAATTATTGATAATGTCTCAAAAACATATGGTGAAACAGCTATTCTCAAAGGGTGTTCTTTAACAATTGCAAAAGGAGATGTCTATGGTTTATTAGGGAAAAATGGTGCAGGAAAGACAACTTTATTCAAATTAATTGCTGGACTACAATCACCGACAAGTGGTCAAGTCACGGTTTTGGGACAAAAACCTTTGGATAAGAGTCGTCATTTATTACAAAAAATTGGGACAACAATCGAACAGCCCAAGTTTTATCAACAATTGACGGCTCAAGAAAATTTAGAATTACACCTTGCGTACATGGATAAAGAGGTGCTTGCGATAACTGAAAAGATTCGGGCGGTGATGAAGGCAGTCGGCTTAGATCCAGATAATCGAAAAGCTGTTTCAACCTATTCGATGGGGATGAAGCAACGATTAGCAATTGCGAGAGCGATGAGTCATGAGCCGCAGGTGTTGTTGCTAGATGAGCCCTTAAATGGATTAGATCCACGAGGCATGCGAGAAATGAGAACCTTGTTTGATAAGTTATCAAATAAAGGAATGACGATCTTATTTACAAGCCATATCTTATCAGAGATGTTAGCTGTTGCTAACAAGATTGGGGTTATTTTTGATGGAGAAATAATGGCGGAAAAGACGAGAGAAGAATGGGCGTCATATGCTACTGAAGAGTTAGAGAACTATTTAATCGATCTAATGGAGGGAAAAACTAATGTCTAAATTATTAAAATTGGAAGTAAAAAAATTAACAAGCAAGTCTTTTATTATCACTACAGGAATCATCACGGCAGGAATTTTGGCCTTTACTTACTTCTTTGCTTTTGTTTCATACGTTAAACCAGAAGAATTAGCCGCTAATCCAAGCCTGTCTACCTATTCGTATGTCTATCAGATGACGACCTTGTTAGGTGTGGTTTCCTTTAGTATCTTTTCAGCAGTCATATTTTCTCGCTTTATTATCGAAGAGTATCAAGGTGAAAGTGTTTATTTATTATTTTCGTACCCAGTTAATCGCGGCAAACTATTTACAGGGAAATTGTTGCTAGCACTGTTTATCACCTTTGTTAGTACTTTATTATCATTGATTGTAGCAGTCGTTTTATTCCAAGTTGGCGAACGACTATTTCCAATAGTTCAAGATACGTTTAGCTTTTCCGAAGCAAGTGGCTTACTAGTGAAAATAGTAGGGTTAGCACTGATTACACCCTTAATTGGTACATTATCAATGGCGATTGGCTTTCGTAAAAAGTCAACGCCAGCGACGATTGTGTCAGCGATTATTTTAAGTGCCTTAGTCTGTAATATTCTAACTTTAGGTGCTGCCGTTGCGTTGTGGGCAGTATTAGCAGGACTAATCGTCATTAGTTTAGTTGTTGTATTGAGTTTGAAGAAAAAGATTGGCCAAATGGAAGTCTAATTAAAGGAGACGTTGAAGATGGGAACAACCCTAAATTATCAAAAAGAATTCGTTACGATTAACGGCAGTCGACAAGGAATGTTCATTGTCGAAAATCAACCAAATCAGCCAGTCATCTTATTTCTTCATGGGGGACCAGGTAGCCCAGAATACCCCATTTTTCAATCCTTATTACCAAAAAATTATTTGGACTCATTTACAATTTGTTACTGGGAGCAACGCGGCGCAGGACTTTCAGTCAATCAGTCTGAGCTTTCAGAGCAGCAGCTTTTGGCCGATACGATTGAGGTTACGAGGTGGTTATTAGAGAAGTACCAGCAGGAGAAGGTTATTTTAATGGGGCACTCTTGGGGAACCTATTTGGCAATCCCCGCATTAAAAAGCTACCCGCAGTTGTTTAGCGCGTACGTTGGGATTAGTCAAATGGTCAATTTACGTGAATCAGAGCGATTAACCTATCATTTTTTATTAGAGAAAACGAAAAACACAGGAAATCAGCGCTATTTCCGCTTATTGGCCAAACAAGACCCCACCTGTGAGACATTTCCAAGTCCTCATTATTTAGGCAAAATTAAGGAGCCTCTACTAGCCAAATATCATGTTGGGCTAACTCGAAAGCCTTTTTCTGTTGGGAAGATGATGGCGCGTTTACTTCGATTTAAAGGGTATACGACTAAGGAAAAGGTTAATTTTGTTCGTGGCTTATCTTCAGGAGCAGAGTTGATTGAGCAAATGAAAGAAAAAAACTTTATATCTGAAAAGTTGCAGCTGGAGATGCCGGTCTATTTGTTTCATGGGGCACATGATAAGCAAGTGTCATTAGAATTAGCGGAACAATTTTTTGAATGTTTGACGTGCCCTGAAAAAAAGTTTTATGTGTTTGAGCAGTCAGCCCACATGCCTCATATTGAAGAAGAAAAAGCTTTTTCGGATAAAGTCACGGCTCTATTGTACGTGGATAGATTAAATTCAACGAAAGTATAAATAAAATAGTGACGCAATGTTACTCATTGGAGTTTTCCAAAAATTGTAACTATTTATGTACTGCTTACCTACATACCGGAGATTGATATAGTCTCTGACACGCAAATAACTAAAAAGATCGAGATGCTTGCTAAGGTATCTCGATTTTTTTACTAGTTTAAAAATATACTCTTATCTAATGGCTAATAATTCTTTTGCTAATTCTTCATCACAGATCAATGTATTTATAAATTGCCCACGCAATGCTCCTAACGTAGCTTTCGCGCGTTCTTTTGACGCCACAGCCCCGATACTAATGGGAGTGGCTTGTAAAACAGCTAATTCATTTGCAACAGGATACTTCCCTGAATACATGATTTCTTTCCCGTCAACGTCATAAACTCGGCCCATAATTGTCCCGACGGCGCCTTTTGCGAGAAAATCACTTAAATCTTGATTTGTTAATAATCCTTCAGCAAACAACGTATTAAACTGAACCTGCATATTGCCAATTCCGTTGTATGCAACATACATTTTCCGAGCAATTTTAAAATTGTTTTCGATTTGATTTTGACGGGCTAGTTCCTCTTGTAAAACTTTACTGTCTACATAGGCAGGGGAGTTAAAAAAATTGTAAGCTCCTCCTAACTTCTTGCTTAATCTAAAGACAAGCTCATTTCCGTCTTTTCGTGTTCCGTTAGAACCTAGACTGCCGTTTAACTGTAAGGTAGAAGTGTTTGGTAAAGAAAAATCTGGAAAATATTGAACCATCATCTCAGCCGCTCGTCCCCATGAAATCCCAACTATCAGATTATCTTCGGCTATTTCAGCAATATAATCCGCGGATACTTTGCCAATCATATCCATATTAAATTTATAGTCACCTAAATCACGGATAACGATGACATCTTTCAAATTAAATGTTTCAACAATTTCTTCTGATAATTCCCGATTCATTTCAAAAGGTGCTTCGATCGATATATTGACAATCCCAGATGCCCTAGCTTCTTCAAGCATACGTGAAATAGATGGGCGAGAGACGCCGATAATTTTAGCAATTTCACTTTGATTCATTTGTTGTATATAGTAAAGTTCAGCCACTTTCAATAGTAACGGTACATTATTTGCCATTAAATTCAGTCCTTATGTTTTATAAGTATAGTATAACACGGTTTCAATTGAAGCTAAAACAAAAAACCGAGCAGAGCTCGGTTTAACCTAAAATCTAAAGCATGAATATCCTTTTTTTGCTCCGCAAGCTTCTCAACCAATAATTTAGGCGAATGTGGAATAGCCAGAGCAGTGTCGCCAGCAATGTGTGGTGTCAACGTAACATTATCCAGTTCTAAAAGTGGATGATGTTCTGGTAGGGGTTCTTCCCAAAAAACGTCAAGAGCTGCGCCAGCAATTACACCGTGAGATAAGGCATCAATTAAAGCGGATTGATCGATTGCATAAGCGCGACTTGTGTTTATTAAAATACTAGTTGACTTCATCTTTTTAAAACTTTCCTCATCAAACAACGGTACTTGATTTGGTTCCATCCTGATATGGATGCTGATAATATCTGAATACTGAAGTAACTCATCGAAAGACTGAGGAGTTGCCTTATCAGCTAATTTCAATAATTCGTCTCGGGAATAGAATGGATCGTAAACTCCGACAGCTACATCTAATGCTAACAGCTTTTTAGCGATTAGCTGACCGATACTCCCTAACCCTACAATGCCGACTTTTAAATTGCGGATGACGTCAATCTGATCAGAGTTGGAGAATTTTTTTATCCAACGTTGATTTTTAATCTCATAATTTCCCCGAGAGATATTACGAGTCTCTGCTAAGATAAGACCTAACGAAAAGTCTGCAACAGGTTCTGCATTGCGAATGACATTGACAAGTGGGATGTTTCTTGTCTGTGCGGTAGGTGAAATATGTTCAATGCCTCCTCGACAAGTTCCAATCAATTTTAACTTTGTTGCTTTTTCAATCATAGTCTGATTAATCGGACAAAAATGGGTAAAGATTGCATCAACTTCATCAATGATGTCAACTAAACCTTGTGGGATTGAGATATTCTCAGGCCCTCTTTTTTCAACCAAACTACTCGCTTTTTGAAATTCCTGCATTGTTTCAGGGTACCAATCAAAACCTGAAAATTCTACTTCTTCAAGCCATGGTAAGAGCTGAAGCTGTGATATGAAATAATCAGTTGAAACATGGATATCGCCAATGACAGCTACTTTCATTCGGTTTAACCTTGCAATGCCTTTAATGCCTGCTCAATAAATGTTTCTTCATCTAACCCTGTCAATAAACCTACCGAATTTATTTGTGGTAAACCTTCGGCATCAGCCGGATCAATCGGGCTTGTAAAAGCGACTAGATCGATTCCCCCGTTTGCTACAGCGCCCTTAACTTGACCTGGATTGACTTCAAGAATTTCCACTTGATAGTCGTGTTCGCTTAATAAATCAATTATTCTTTCTCCCACCATTGCAGAGCTTACCGTGCCTGATCCGCATACTGAAAGTACTTTTATTTTTTTCATCATTGTTCTCCTACCTTCTTTCTCATTTTGGTAATGCTAAACTACTCATCGCGTGCTCAACCTCTTCCGTTGTAATCGCGCCACTAATTTTGATTAGTTTTTCTTCATCTTGTAAGAATTTCATTAATTCTCTTAATAGTGCTAGTTGTTTTTTAGGGTGCTCCATTGCAAGCGGAAAAAATAATTGACACTCTAGCTCAACCTCAGGACTCCCCATCATTAATACTTTTATCGGTTTATTTGTGATAACGACACCAATACTGGAGCGGTTAACATGATCCGAATCGGTATGGGGGATGGCAATGTTACACCCGCTAGCTGGCAAGCCGGTAGGGAATATTTTTTCTCGTTGGATTACTGCGTCAACATACGAATCTTTTACAATCCCTTTTTCCATAAAACTTTTACCAATAAGTTGAATAACTTCTTCGAATGTTTCTGCATCTGAGCTTAAATGGATGCATTCAGTTTCGATTAATTTTTCTTCTGACAAGTGTGTCACCTCACAATTCATTTGGCTGTAGGACAACCTTTATTTCAGTCCCATTGATTACATCTTCGATTGCCTGTTCCCATTGTTCTAACGGGTAAACTTTAGTGATTAATTTTCGTGCATCTATTTGCTTGTTTTTCATTAGATCTAATGTTATTCGCCAAGTAGAAGGTTTTTGAGACCGTGACCCAATAATCTTCATTTCTCTTTGAACAATCGAGTTTAAATCTAATAGGTTATCATTTTGAGCGAATACTCCCATCTGAACTAACGTGCCTTTTTGTTTCAAGTAATCAAAGCTATGAACAATGGCTGGAGCAGCTCCTGAACATTCAAAGCAATAATCTGCTCCTATTGTTGTTGCTTCCTTAATTAGCTTAACCGCATCTTCAGTCTGGCTATCGATAATGATATCTGCTCCTAATTTTTTAGCTATCTCTAACCGCTCTTGATCCTTGGTAATTCCTAAAACAATCACCTTCGCCCCTAAACCTTTTAAGACTTGAGACAAGCATAGTCCAATTGGTCCAGGGCCAATAATGACAGCTGTTTCGCCAGCTTTAACGATTGTTTTTTCCATCGCTGCATGAACGCCACAAGCGATCGGTTCCGTAATTGATGCTTCAAATAGCGAAATACTTGGATCCAGTATGTGGACACTTTCTTCACGACTCAAGACAAACTCTGCAAAGCTCCCATTAACTTGCGTTCCGATTCCTTTGCGATTCAGACATAAATTGTATTCTTTGTTACGACAATTCTCGCAAGTACCGCAGGTGTCAAAAGTTGTTTCACTTGTAACGAAGTCTCCTACTTTCACGGTCGATACACATTCTCCAATAGCTTCCACGACACCTGAAAACTCATGTCCAAGTACTATTGGAGTTTTCAATCGGTCGTATTCCCCTTTAAAGCCATGGATATCGGTACCACAAATCCCTGTATAGATGACTCTGATTAAGATTTCTTGATTTACAGGGACAGGTGTAGCGATTTCTTGTAACACCATTTTATTATAACCAGGTTCGGTTTTAACTAATGCCTTCATTAAACCACCTTCTCCATTACAGGATATTCCCCTTCGATGAAGTTCCATACTTTTTCTTTGTTACGTTTGAACAAGAAGTAAGAGGCAAAATAAACAACAATCACAAGCCCCATAATAAAGTAATTACCAGACAGGAACGCTAGGAAAATAAGCGCCATAACAGGATTGTTTAAAATACCAAAGCTTGTAATCATCATTGCGCCCTCAGGGATCGAAACACCTACTTGAGCTGCTACTTCTGTAAAATATGGTGCGGTAAAAGTACACACATACAATCCTATCGAAAACCAAATTGCACCGGAGATAATCCCTTTAAAAATATTTCCTTTCGATGAGCAAATAATCATTTCTACCATATAAGGTAGTGCAATTAAATCCACAAGAGGCAGAGTCTGATTACCAGGTAAGATAATTGCCAATAATACCATAATTGGGATTAAGATTAATCCAGTCATTAAGGTTGCTGGCTCACCATAACCCACTGCATCGTTAACGGAAAGGGCCCATTTGCGACCACTCCCGCTATCTTTAGCAGTTTTTTTACTTGCATTTGTTAAACTTGTGAATGCGGAAGCAAAAATGCTAGCCACTCGAGGAAATATTGCCATAACAGCAGCTGTCGCTAGTCCGACAGTAAAAATATTTCCCCATCCAGCTATGGTTCCAAGATTTTTGATATTGCCCATAACCCCGATCGCAAGACCTAAAAACAAGCCTAGTGTGACGGGTTCTCCAAGAAAACCTAAGCGTTTTTTTAAGGTGGCGGGATCCCAATTAATCTTATCGGCCCCTAATTTACTAAGCAACCAGTTCATAAAAATAGCATAAGGCACGCTGGAAACATGGTGAGGAGCTGTCAATGTGGTCCCTTCTAAATTATAGTATTTAGCCCAACGTTTTGAGATCACTTCGCCAAATAGTAAGACATATAAGTTCTGTACAATCATACAGGACATCGCCAACGCCATGTTATTCGTAATTAAATAAAGCATTGATCCCCAAACCATAAAAGAGTAGTTATTCCACATGTCACTTGGCATAAATACGTCGGTCCATTTTAATAGAAATAGACCTACTTGAAGTATTAATCCTACCACTAAAAAGATAACACCGACTTGAGTTGAGTACGCAATAACCGATGTTGCTTGCCACCCAGTATCAAAAACAGGTAAATTAATCCCTGTTTGTTCCACCATATTATTAATAACTGGCGTGATAATTGGAACGAAAGAATTAATGATCAAGTTAAAACCTGTCAAGCCGATCCCGGCATTCAACGCTGATTGAAATGCCCTTTTAGGCTCCACCTTCAGAAATAACGCTACAATAAATAGCATTATCGGGACAACCACAGCTGCTCCAAAGGAATTTAATATATTTTGCAATAAGTCCAACATTATTTTTACCTCCTCTTTTTTTATGAAACTTAGAAAAAACTTATGAACTTAGGTACAATTTACCATGTCGACTCCATTTTAGTCAAGCGTTTTTTGTAAACGCTTATAAATGTTGTTTTTATAGTCTTTTTATTTTTTTTTAGATGTTTGTAAATCATTATTCCAAGTTATTTTTTTATTTTTGGTGTTTACATTTGTTCTTTGTTGTGGAATAATGTGCATAAAGAGAAGGAGGTAGAATTTATGCTAGAAGATTTGAAACAAACAGTTCTTGAGAATAATCTCGCCCTACCCAAAAATGGTTTAGTGCTTTGGACTAGCGGTAATGTTAGTGCCCGCGACCCTATCAGCGGGTATGTGGTCATCAAACCTAGTGGGATTCAGTTCGATGATTTAAAAGTAGAAGAGATGATTGTTGTCGACTTAGAAGGGAATGTGATTGAAGGGGAATTAAAACCTTCTGTTGATACTGAATCCCATCTATATGTGTACCGAAACTGTCCTGAAGTCATGGGAATCACTCATACCCACTCACCTTACGCTACTACTTTTTCAATCCTAGGTGAGGATTTGCCTATTTACACGACAACGTCAGCTGCTGTTTTTGGAGGAGACATTCCAGTTTCTGAAATTGCTGCGGTTGGTGAAAAAGCAATTGGTGAAGAAATTGTCCGGTGTTACAAAAGGAACAATTGTCCGGCAATTTTACTCAAAAATCATGGCGTTTTTACTGTGGGGGAAACTTCAACAAGTTCATTAAAAGCCGCAGTTATTTTAGAAGAAACTGCTCAGAGCGTTTATTTTGCCAGATCAATTAAAAAAGAACTTACCCCATTAGACACAACTTACGTCGAAGAAGTTTACAATTTCTATCAAAACAATTACGGACAATAGTCGCTTTGGAAGGAGAACACAAATGTCAAAAGAACTTACTACATCTGATATTCAACAAGCAGCAAATAATATTAGAAAATACGTTTTGAAACTAACTTTAGAAAAAAATGGTTGCTACTTATCTCAAGCATGCTCTTCAGCAGAATTATTTGCCACAATGTACTTAAGAATCTTAAATTTAACCGAAAGCCGTGCACCTATGGACGCGCAAAAATTTCCTGGCACGCCTTCCAAGAATAATATGAATTACATTAAAGGGGCAGATTATCATGGTGATATGTCAGCTCCTTATGATCGTTTCTTTATTTCGCCAGCCCATTACGCCGCTCCTGTTTACGCCGCTTTAGTCGAAGCAGGTCGTCTAGCGCCTGATGCATTAGACAAATTCAATCGTGATGACTATGCGATGGAAATGATCGGAGCTAACCATACACCAGGATTTGAGAACGCTGCCGGAACATTGGATCAGGCAATTAGCGTAGCCGGTGGAACAGCTCACGCCCGCAAGCTTCGCAACGAAGAAGGTAAAATTTATGTGATGATGTCTGATGGGGAGATGCAAGAAGGACAACTTTGGGAAGCTATCCAAGCCGCTTCTTTTTATAAATTAGATAATCTTGTCTTAGTTGTCGATATTAACGGCCAACAAGTAGAAGGGTTAACAGATAACATCATGAATATTGAACCTTTAGATAAACGCTTCGAGTCTTTTGGTGCAAAAGCAATTAAAGTAGATGGCCATGATATTGAAGCAATTAGCCATGCAATGACTCAAGGGGAGAAAGGCAAGCCTTTAGTGGTTTTATCCTATTCTAACCCTGCCCAAGGTATCAATTATTTAGAAGAAAGAAAACCAATTCTTCACTTTGTGAGATTTAAACAGGGAGAAGAATTCGATAAATACAAAAAATTATACGAAGAAATGTAAACTAGCAGAGTTTGAAAGGAGAACACAATGAAAGTTGAAGCAAATGTTCACTCTAGAAATATGATCGAATACGCAAAAAAACATGACGATGTCTTAGTTATGTCTGCCGATTTAGGAACCTCTTGTGAAATAAAAGAATTCGCTCAAGAGCTACCGGAAAAGTACCTATCTATGGGGATTGCAGAACAAAATATGCTTGGTTGGGCTGCGGGATTAGCTCAAGAAGGGTTTCGGCCTTTCTTACATACTTTTGCGGTCTTCTTATATAGACGCCCTTTAGATCAACTAGAAATGTCGATTGCGTATCCAAATTTACCAGTTTCTTTACTAGGCTTCGTACCAGGGATTACCACCCCAGGCGGCGTGACTCACCAAGCAATTGAAGACGTTGCGATTATGCGGGCCATTCCAAATATGAGTATTATTGACTGCGGTGACGCAACGGATGTCGATGCTGTGTTAGATATGTGTCGCGAAATCAATGGGCCTGTTTACGTCAGAATGTTACGTGGAGAAGTACCGCGTCTTTTCAACCCATCTGAACCAACGGAATTTAATAAAGGACGAGTTATTTCTGAAGGGACAGACATTACGTTGTTTACAAGTGGAATTTGTACCGAGGAAGCGATGCGGGCAACGGCGTGGTTGAAAGCACAAAATATTTCTATCCAACATGTTCACATCACGACGTTAAAACCATTTACTGATCCGCTTGTTATTGAGTCAATAAAAAAAGCGAAATTCGGTGTTGTAACGATGGAAAATCATACGGTTATCGGCGGTTTAGGGACTGCAGTTGGTGAAGTCATGTTAGAGAATCAACTCATTAAAAAATTAGTTAAAGTTGGGATTAATGACGAATGGACTCACGGTGCGTCAAAACCATATCTTATGAAAAAATACGGACTAGATGTTACTTCATTGATTGCAGCAGTTGGTGAAGCACTCGGAAGAGATTTACACTTTACAGAAAAAGATTTGGAAGGAATACGTCTAGAAGATAATGATCGAGTCTAAACAAGCTAAATATAGTAAGAGAGGAACAAGTATGAAATTTGAAGATGAACGTCAAAAAATTGTAGATTTTGGTAAGCGACTCATATCGGAAAATCTCACAACTGGAACAGGTGGGAATATTAGTATTCGCATTAAGGATGAGGAGATGCTATTAATTAGTCCAAGTGGTATTCCGTATGGCGAAACTAATGTGGCTGATATCGTACTAATGGATTTTTCAGGTAACGTCATCGAAGGTCAGCGTAAACCGTCTAGTGAATACGATCTCCACAGTATATTTTATAAACAACGGCCAGATATTCACTCCGTCATTCATACTCATTCAGAATATGCCACTACACTCGCTTGTCTACACCAAGAGATCCCGCCATTCCATTACATCATTGGAGGGATAGGTAATAGTGTAAGATGTTGTGCCTATCAAACATTTGGCACAGCTGAACTAGCGGAGGAAGCTTTTAAATCCATTGAGCAAGATAATGGCATCCTTTTAGGTAATCATGGCGTTTTAGCAATTGGCCCTGACTTAGAAAAAACGTTTGCTATTGCAAGAGACATTGAGTTTTTAGCTAAACTTTATATCAGAGCTAAAATCTTAGGTGAACCAGTGACCTTAACTAAAGAGCAACTGGAAATTTGCGTAGGAAAATTTAAAGATTATGGACAACAATAAGGAAATTTCTTCAGAAAATTTAAAAATCTATCTACAAAAATAAAACGCGTTAATAATTTAATAAGACCTCCTTTGATACTTAGATTAGTAAGTGGAATAGGGGGTTTTTATTGTCGAAAGAAAATTCAATTGTCCATGTAGTGCTTACAGATAACCTTAAAGCATTACATTGGGATCGAAAAGGGGGCTTACTTTTTAAACGTTTTGAAATTGGCAAACTCGAATGGCTGAGAAAGGGAGAGCGAGGTTGCTGACTGATCAAGGGTTAAGGTGGCTTTTAGAAGTCCCCTGAAACCTTTGAGGAATTGCCAATCTTCCACTCCGATCTCTACTATTCTAAAGCCGACTTTTAATTTTTTAATGCTTTAACATTTAGAAGTTAATATTTTGGGGTGAGTCAAAGGTGTGAGACAGTGATTGTCCCCAACTAACTTAACCTAAGCCCTTTAATCATTTTGTTTGATTGAAGGGCTTAGGTTATATGAGTAAAAGTTATATTTAAAGGATTAATCGAAGGTTACTAGTTTCACCTCGTATCCCTTCTGTTTTAGCAGCTCAACTAACCCTTTATCTTCAATTAGGTGAGCGGCGCCGACAGCGATAAAACTTTGATTTTTCTTTTCTAAATGAGCCGGTAGTTTTTCTGACCAAGTAAGGTTTCGTGAGTGGTTAATAACCTCATTTTGTTCATCGGTTGTACCAGAAGTGTCTAGCTTTCCGTCAATATATGACTGAATAGCGCCGAGGTTACTTGAGGATTTAGCATTGTCTTCTTTCGTTAATAGCGTATCCACCCACTGATTTATGTCCTCAGGTAAGTCATATGCTTTGGCCATAATTTCTGTTTGAAAGTCAGTCGTTTCCAGTGGAATATTCGTTTGCTTTTTATTCTTTAAATGATAAGTAGTTAACTTCGCATCGACTCCATTTTCACTTGCAGCTTGCAAGTCCATTGTAGGGTCCTCTGACATCGCTGCAGTAAAAAGCATCATGTAAACGCCGTAACGACTGAGAGTCGCGACATCATCTTCCGCTATGTCATAGCTTGCTAAAACGGTTTGATATTTTTTTCGACTGGCTTCCGACATATCAGTAGTTAGTGGAACATCTGTCATCATCAGTGCCATGGTTTTTTCTTCATCTACAGTGTTATTTTTTTGATCCACTGAGACCTCGGTAATGAAGTTATCACTTTTTTCGAGGTCAGTGATAATTTTTTCAGGGAAAGGATACATCTCGGGTTTTCCCATATGAATCGTTCCAAGAAGATGTCCTTTTACTTCTCCATCTTTTGTAATTTCGTAGTAAGGCCACTCGACCTTAACGGAACTTTTTTCAACAGATTTGCTTGTTGACTCATCAGATTTATTCGCCTGACTCTTATTTTGAGAACAGCCTGCGATCATTAAACTTGTTAACGCGATGAGTGTGATACTTAACCATTTTTTCATTATAGCGCCTTCTTTCTTTTTTTCTTCATTCAATATAACAAGTTGATAAGGCTAGCAGAGACCTATTTCCCAAACAGTCATATTTTGCTACTGAACGGAAAGTAGAGGTGAGAGAAGATACTTTTTTACAATTATTATAGAATTTAATCTAGATAAAAATTGTAGTAAGAATAACAATCAAATTATCTACCCTTTCACATTAACGATGGCGGGTGAAAGAATTCCTTGCTATAATAGAGCTGTAACTAAAGGAGGAGCGCTCAATGAAAAACCATTCTCGTTTATTAAGTTTAGTTCATCACAGTAAAACATTTCTTGTCAGTACCATTGACGAGCGGAATTTTCCAATGACCAAAGCGGTATCTGCGCCATTAAGAAAAGAAGGATTACAACAATTGACGTTTTATATCGATGATCTAAGTGAAACGGCGGATAATGTCCGCAAAAACTGTCAAGGCTCAGTGTTTTGTTTCGATGATTGTGAGCACGAAAGTTTGATGTTGGGTGGTAATTTTGAGTTGCTTTCATTTTCGGAAGCTGACTATGAAACAGACGATTTGTCGGCGTATCAACGGTCTCTTGTTTACGAGAAGCCAGTATTGTTGCAGTTTACAACGATTTTTGCAAAGGCTCATTTGGATAAGGAAACGAAGCGATTTATCTTTTAAGAACTGAAAACGGAGCTGTGACAAAAGTCGTTTTGCTCCGAGCAATCTCGAAGAACACGAACAATTGGCAATTTCGATTGCTCGTGTTCAGAGAAATTGTCGAGAGAGCAGACTTTTGGAACACGTTTATCGTACAATATATGTGAAATGGAACTGGGGCGTGACTTATGTCTCAGCTTCGTTTTATTTATCTGTTAATTAGCTTATAACTCTTGGCCGTTACTAGCAATGATTTGTTGATACCAGCTAAATGATTTTTTTCTGTAGCGTTTAAGTGAGCCGTGGCCATTATCATCTCGATCGACGTAAACAAAGCCATAGCGTTTGGACATTTCCCCCGTACTGGAGCTGACTAAATCAATACAGCCCCAGCTAGTATAGCCCAAGCACTCGACGCCATCGGCTATTGCTTCTCTAACCGCTAATAAATGATTACGGGTATAATCGATGCGGTAGTAATCATCCACAGTCCCATCTGCCTTCAAGACATCCTTGGCACTTAAGCCATTTTCAACTATGAACAAAGGCTTCTCATAGCGGTCGTATAAATCATTCATTGTGATTCGCAAGCCCATTGGGTCAATCTGCCACCCCCACTCAGTCCGTTCTAAGTATGGATTTTTGAGGCTGGCAAACACATTGCCCTCTGTACTTTCTTTATCACTTAAATCACCACTTGTTAAGCGCGAGGAATAGTAGCTAAAGGAAACAAAGTCAACGGTATTTTCAGCTAAAATCTGTAAATCACCTGTGGCCATTTCTAGCTGAATGTCATGCTCTTTAAAGAAACGTTTAGCAAATTTTGGATAGCACCCTTTGGATTGAACATCGATAAAGAAATAATTGTTGCGGTTGGCTTCAATCGAGGCCCAAATGTCTGTCGGATTGCAGCTATAGGGATAATAGGAGGCCCCAGCCAGCATGCAACCGATTTGAATGTTTTTATCCGTTTCATGAGCTAGCTTTGTCGCTAAGGCAGAGGCCACAAGCTGATGATGGGCGCTTTGATATAAGACTTGCTCGGGATTTGTTTCTTCAGAAATATCTAAAGCACCACCGAATAACGGGATGTGTAAAATCATATTGATCTCGTTAAAGGTTAGCCAATACTTAACTTTCCCTTGGTAACGAGTGAAGAGAACACGGCAATAATTTAGATAGAAGTCGATGAGTTGCCGATTTTTCCAGCCACCATACTTCACCATCAGAGCAACTGGTGTATCAAAGTGATTAATTGTGACTAAGGGCTCAATGCCGTAGTTTAAACACTCATCAATGACTTGATCGTAAAAGGCTAAGCCAGCTTCATTAGGCTCTGTTTCATCGCCGTTAGGAAAGATCCGCGCCCAACAAATTGAAAAGCGAAAGGTTTT
Source organism: Vagococcus sp. WN80Y (assembly GCF_059621045.1). NCBI lineage: Bacteria > Bacillati > Bacillota > Bacilli > Lactobacillales > Enterococcaceae > Vagococcus > Vagococcus sp. WN80Y. The sequence continues at coordinate 26,646 of NZ_JCAQHY010000164.1, read as the reverse complement.
AAAGCCCATTTCAGCCATCAAGGCGATGTCTTCTTTAAAATGATGATAAAAGCCAACAGAGTCGTGGCTAGGATAGTAATTATAGGTCTTTTCTAAGGCTTTGAGAGGTGCTGCCAAAGCTTCTTTACGTCCATTTTTAGCATCAGGTAAGATATCAACAGGCGATAGACCTTTACCGTTTTCCAAATAAGCCCCCTCAGATTGATTGGCAGCTAAGGCGCCACCCCATAAAAAGTTTTCAGGGAATTTTAGTGAATCTGTCATTGGCTCAGTCTCCTTTGTTTAAGCGGCGGTTTCGTCTAAAACAGCTTTTTTATCTAAAATTTTGATGAAAGGCAAGTATAAGAATGCGCTCAAGACAATAATGACGATTTGGAAAAGCGCCACACGCCACGAACCGCTGGCGGTGGAAATAAAGCCAGACATAATAACGGGTGTTCCTAAAGGAATGATAGTTGTTAGACGCGGTAGAATATTAATCACCGTTAACACATAAGCAAGAACTGAGACCACAATCGGTGATAAAACAAAGGGAATAATCATCACTGGATTTAAGACCATCGGTAAGCCGAAGATGACCGGCTCATTAATCCCGCAAAAGTTAGCGATGACTGATAGCTTCCCTAGAGTTTTGTATTGACTACTTTTAGCGAAAAAGACCATATAGAGACAAAGTCCTAGTGTTAAGCCTGAACCTCCGCAAATGGTATAGACTTGCCAGAAGGTTCTATTTAAAATATTCGGTAGTTCATATACAGAGACTCCGGCATTTAACGCATCGACATTGGCGTTGTTTAAAGAGGTCCACAACGGATAAAAAATGGGTAAAATAATAGCAGTCATTCCGTGAATACCTAAGCTCCAAAGTAATTGTGCAAAGAAGGCAGCGAAGATAAAGGACCAGATGTTATTTCCTAAAAAGTTTTCAATCGGTGCTTGAATAACGCTGTAAATACCAGATTGAATCCCTGTAACCCCCTCAATTGGAATAAGTGCAACTAGCCTATCAATTAGCATAAAGAAGATAATTGAAACAAAACCGGGCATGAGACCAGCGAAAGATTTGCCAATCGTTGGTGGCACTGAATCGGGCATTTTAATCATGAGATTTTTCGCTAAAAGAAAATCATATAACTTAGTCGAAATAAGGGCGACAAAAATGGCAACAAATAAGCCCTTTGCGCCTAACCATTCCATCGGTAAAAAAGTAGCTGCTGGAATTTCGACACCTTCTGAGACGGTTAGTTGATTAGCTGTCAGAAAACTTTGAATCGTTACGAGAGTGTTGCCAAAAGGAGTGACGGCCAAAAAGGAGAAAAGGGCAATCATACCTGCGACCCCTTGATCGCGGTTCAACCGTTTAGCAAAAGCGTAGGCAATAAAGAAGACAGCGTAAATCGATAAAATATCATTGGTGACCCTATTAGGTATAGTGAAAAAGTCTTTAAGGCCAGTAGATACGATAAAAGTTTGATAGCTGTCAATCGCCAAGTTATTCAAAAGCGAGAACATTGAACCGATAATTAGCACCGGCATTAGCATCATAAAGCCATCGCTCACCGAGCTTAGGTAGCTATTTTGAGAAATTTTCATAGCCCGTGGCATGATTTTCTCGTTAATTGTATTCATCATTTATTTTTCCTCCAAAAATCGTAGTAGGTGATTCGCTTACTTCTTGATTGTATACTCTTTCATTCTAGTTTTTCCAATAGTAATGTTCTATAATAGCCATAGGCAAAAACTATCAGGAGGCTATCATGGATTTAAGGTTATTAAATTACTTTGTTATCTTGTGCGAGGAAATGAATTATGGGCGCGCCGCTAAGCGCTTATTTATCACACAACCAACGTTAAGCCAGCAGATGAAATCACTCGAAGAAAATCTAGGATGCTCCCTGTTTATTAAGGAGCGCAACAAATTGAAGCTAACAGCAGAAGGAGAGGTATTGAAGCTTCAAGCCTATAAATAAGACGACTCAAATAGAAGCAGATAAGATCACTATTTATAGTACAGGCTGTCATTTTTTTACAGAGACATTAGCAAAATATGGTCAAGTTTACCCAGACATTACGGTCAAAATAGATGAGTGTAGCAGTAAAAATGTCGTGAGAAATGTCTTGGAAAAGGGCGCAGATTTTGGTTTGGTGTACTTACCTGTTATTTCAAGTACTGGGGATTTAGCTGTGGAGGAATTATTTGAGGATCAGTTTTTTATCACCGTTAACAAAGAACATCCACTAGCGGCTCACAAGCGGGTATCTTTGAAAGTATTAGGAGAGGAACGCTTGATTTTAGTTAAGCCAACATTGGCGGTTCGAGAGATGGTTGGAGAGGTGGCTAGTCAAAGAAATATTAGCCTAAGACCGACTTATGAATTTCCTAATTATGTCCCGTGTCTGGATTTAGTGCGGCAAAATCTAGGTGTGACGATTTTACCTCTGAGCTTCGCGAAATTTCATTCCCTTGATAAACTGCAGCTAATTGAGATTGAAGAGCCGATTCCTCGAGCCACATTGGCATTTTTATATCGTAAGGAGAAAGTGTTTGCGCCTCATCAGCAAGCGTTTATTGATCAGATAAAAGAAGGGTTCGAAGCAATTGGTGGTAGAAATTAATTGTTAAACGAGTCAAATAGAGAGGGCGGAAGTGAGACCGTCCTCTCTATTTGGCTAGTTATTTTTGATAGGCTTTAGCCAGATAAAATTTCATATAAGACATATAATTCCCACGTTGAAATTTCGATTTTGTAAAATTGTTCAATTGAATAAAAGATATTTTTGGCATTTTGGTAAAAAGGCTTGTTGCTAATTTTTAGTAAATTAATGTCTTCCGGTACTGGGTAATCTTCTGCCCCCAAAATGGTTCGTTCGACCATCAAAGCGACATGCATCATGAGGTTGAATTTCATCTTGGCTCGTAATTGTAAGTTGAAACGTTTTTCGCACTTATCGGTAATGTCCTCAACTTGGCGGATAATCACATCTGGATTTAAGAAGACGAGCTTTTCTGATAAGCCTTCTTTTGAAAAAAAGTGGATGAACTCATTAATTAATTTAGGAATATTGTTGGGGTGGATGAGATGCTTAAAGTCTTTTGCTAGCTGGTCTTCAGCATTTTCATCCAACACATCAAGTAAATTAAAACTGGCTACATCGGTTTTATTATCTAAGTAAGAGGTTGTTAAGATCAGCGATGTTTCTTTCAAATAATCCTTCTCAGCATAAGCACGATCCAAGGTTTTGATTAATTCATTGTAATTTAACACAATTAATTTTAAATCTTGGTTAAAGTAGTTGCGACAAATTTCTTTTACTTTTTTTGCAATATCTTGACCAGAAATACTTGAGATGATGATGTTCTTTTCTACAGCAAAGCCTTCAAAATACTGAACATTTGTGACGAATTTTTTCTCAGCAGATTTCGCAATTTTGTAAAATAAATCACCATTCAACAGCTGATGACCAATCTCTAAAGCATAGGAGGTTGTTAAATTATTAATGACTAAAAGCTCGCCTAATATCTGTGGTTTCAAACTTTTGTACAGCTGCGTCAAAGACCCCATATCTACTAGCATAATTACCCCTTCAGTTGTATCGCGTTCTGATAACCATAGCTTGACTTGCGCAATCACATCACGAATGGATGAAGTGAGGGGCATATTAATCGCATCGAAGATATAGTCGCCACACAATTTATTTGCGACTGCTTGGATACTAGAAGCAGTCGTGTTCCCATGAGCAACTAATAATGCCTGATATCGAATATCCTCTGAGACTGTTTCTATCAAAAAAAGAGCTAACAAAGTCCGTACGAACTCTTGAAGTTCAGGATCAATTTGAGCGGTCAAATTGTTTGCTAGAAGAGTGGTTCGTGGATACTTTTTTGAAAGTCGGTGCTCTAGGTTGGAAACGAGCTTATCAGGAATTTCCGTTTGTAGCAGTAAAAGTCTGCCGATTACCCGACTGGTGTTTTCTGTTAAATAATCCTTATCAATGATCAAGGAGTTTTGTAATTGAATGCTGTTGCCAATTTGATTAATAAAGCTTGTTTTTTCATTGGCAAAAGTTGGTTCTAAAAAGTCTTGATCAAATGTTAGGATCTCTTGCTTGAGGATAGGAAGCTCATCAATATTCTCCAGAAGAGCTAAAAATTGTTGTTGAAGAGTATGCTCTAGTTGATTATCTATCAGTTGATCAGGACTCAAAAAATCAATCATGATATTATCTGAGGAATTTTCTCCAACAAAAATAACGCCATCGGGATGATCGTTGCGGAGAGCTTCAGCGCAGTATAATTGAACTTGATTAGCTAAACTGCCGATATTACCCGCTAGCTCTTCGTAAATCAGTTTATCAAAAATAGACGGTGCTACTTGGATAGTCATTTTAATCCGACGAGCCTCTTTCAAAAATAAATGCTTAACTAGCGCCATTCTTTCAAAAATTGGTCGTTCATGAAAAGTAGGCAACTCTATTAAGACAGAAATACGTCGATAAAAGGTTGGTAATAAGACCTTCTCAGGATCTTCCGTCGTGGCAAAAAGTAGTCGAACATTTGACGTGACAGCTTTATTTTCTTCTCCCATTGGTCGAAATTTATGGCTATCCATAAATTGAAATAATTTCTCTTGATTTTCATTAGACAAGCGGTGAATCTCATCTAAAAAAAGAACCCCATTATCAGCCTGGGCTAGCAGACCTTTCCGCTCTTTGTCAGCTCCAGTAAAAGCACCTTTGGTATGGCCGAAAAGTAAGGATGAGAGCAGCTCTGGATTATTAGCGTAATCTGCACAATTAAAGACAATGAATTTTTCAGCGCCTGAGACAGCTTGATCTTGTAGAAAATCGTAGATTAGTTGAGCTAAAAAACTTTTGCCCACCCCACTGGCTCCGTGGATTAATAAGGGTAAGCCTAATGGTGGATAAAGAATGGCAGCTTTACATTTTTCAAGTTCTTTTTTTGCACTGCCTTGGCTACCGATGTATTCTTGAAAAGGATCACCGTGTCTTTTTTTAGCCGTGGCAATAGATTGCCAGTAAACAGGTTTTGTGCCAAGCTTAATGACTTCTCTTTCTTGTAGTAATTCATTCAAATACAAGCTAGTAGCTGATCGACTAAGATTAACCGCCTTAGCTATTTCAGAGGTAGTTAATTGTTCTTCTTCAATTAACAACGTTAACAATTGATTTCGTGTTTCTATTTTCATCTATAATCTCCCCCTCTCAATCGTACACACTATCCTAACATAAAAACTGAGAACACCCCGCAGCACGGCTACGGGGAATTCACACAATGATAGTTAAATAATAGTTTGTATTTTAGCGATCAATTCTGGAACGGTCTTGACCATTATTTTTTCATGTCCTTTTGATTTCTCAGCAAAACGATTTAACCAAATGGGCTGCCAACCTGCCTGTTGTGAAGGGGCGATATCATTTTTGTAGCTGTCACCCACATAATAGAAGTCGTCAATTGTGGATGGTAACCGATTTTTCAGCTCTCTAAAACAGCTCACGTTAGGCTTAGCATTACCAAAATCATCAGAAACAATTAACCATTCATTAGGAATCTGACTAGTCAGTTCCAGTTGGTTGATTTTAGCTCGCTGGGCGTGTGAAAAACCATTGGTAAACACGCCCACTAGTATCCCTGCCTCGTGTAATTGATTGAACAGCTCTTGATAAGCATTTGGTAGCTTTCCTTGACTTTGGTAGTGATGATAAACATCATCAAACTGTTTCAAGTTTGTTACAGTATTAGGGAGATTAAGCTTGGTCAGAAGGTAATCCCAACGAGCTAACTCGTAATTATTTGCTAGATCAGTTGTAACTAGGGAGCTTTCGTAAATGGCTTCGCTGTGACCTCGAAACTCTTGATAAAGAATAAAGCAATCGTTCTCCTTTAGCTCAATAGTGGGCGCTAAATCAGCTAAGGTTTTCTTAAACGCCGTAAAATTATCAAGTAAAGTATCATCTAAATCAAAGAATAACGCTTTTTTCTCCATTAGCAAATCCCCAGTAAACCAAGAATGATGCCTAAGAACATAATTCCAAACATCACGTAGTTGACGTTGACTTTTTTCCGTAATAGCCAGAAAGCGAATAGTGTAACGCCTAGTGGAACAAGGCCGACAAATAATTGATCCAAATAAGTTTGAATTTTCATCGTTTCTTCGCTACCCTTAACTGCCACCTCTAGAATTGTCGTAAATTTAACATTAGAAGCGGTCATACTTCCCATCATCATCAAGCCTAGCATGCTAGAGGATTTTGTTAGAATACGCATTCCACCAGATTCATACATCCGCTGAATGAAGCTGGCACCGATTGAATAACCACTATATAAAGCATAATAGTGAATTAAAAAAGCTGGAATATTATACAAAAGTAGAAAAACAATTGCCCCTAATGGTGAACCGGAACTTGCTAAAGAGATACCGATTCCCGCAGCGATTACTCGTAAAATTCCCCAGAAGAATGAGTCACCAATGCCAGAAATTGGACCCATTAGTGAGGCTTTTACAGCGGTGATTGAGCTAGCATCAAACTGTTCATCTTCACTATTTTGTTTCTCCATTGATGAAACAAGTCCAATAATGAAATTATTAATATGCATAGTAGCATTGAACCATGTAGAGTGTCGTACTAGAGCATCAGCACGTTCTTCTTTTGTTTTATAAAAACGATTAATGACTGGAAGTAGGGTATACATCACACCAACTGCATGGTACTGAGTAGCTCCAGTCCGAGAGGCGTTCATTGTCCATGAGCGCCAGAATACAGACCGCATCATTTTTTTCTCTTCTTTAGTTAGGTTTTCTTGTAATTTCATGCGAAAAAGTCCTCCTCTTCATCAGCCTTACTTGCACCAGCCGTCGCAACCGCACCACCTCGACCTTTAGCAAGCTGATCCATTTCAACATCTCGTTGCGCACTAACGACACAGATAACAACACCAATTACTGCAACCGCAACGGCCGGTAATTGAAGATAGGCCGTTAGAACAAATCCTAAAATATAAAAGACCGCTAATTTGTTGTCCCATAAAAGTTTCATTAACATGGCAAAGCCCACTGCTGGCAAGAGTCCACCAGCCGCACTAAGACCATTCATTAACTGCCCTGGAATGTTTTCTACAAAAGTATTCACTGGTCCGCTACCTGCTAAAATCCCAATAAATGAGATGGAGGCAATGATGAGATAGTAAATAATCCAAGTGCCATAATGAAGAGTCACAACCATTTTTTCATTTCCTTCACGAGCTGCTTTGTCTAGAGAGGGGGCAAACACATTCATCAAGACATTTTTTAAAAACATGACGACGAAGGCCGCTAACATTCCAATTGGTACGGCTAAGGTCATAGCGGCTTTTTGTTCAACGTTAGAAATAATAGCAAAGGTTGTGGCTAAGGTTGTCGCAGTAACGGGCTCCGCTGCGATTACCCCGCCGATGTTAACATTCCCTAAAAAGACCGCTTCCAATGAGGCACCCATCAAAATCCCCATTTTCATATCCCCCATTAAAATCCCTGTCACAAGACCTACGACTAAAGGACGTTCCATCATACTTTGTCCAGTTAAATAGTTTCCGGCAAAACAGATAAACACGGCTAACGCCGCCATAGTTGCATGTATTAACATGTTGTTTCCTCCTTATTTTAGTGCTTCTTTTAAGCTTAGTTTTGGGTTAGTTGGTAAAACTTGATTGTAACTTGTAACTCGTGCGACGTTGGCTAATTCTTTTGCTGCCTCTATTTCAGTAGGGCTTAATTGGACACTTGGGAAAATCATTTTCTTTAACTTGGGGTCTGACTTATCAAAACGGCCAGCATTTGCCACATTGACAGAGTCGATATCTTGGACATTTTGGACAATCTTATTGGCATCTGTCAGACTATTAACAATAACAAAAATACGTTTATCTTTTCCTCGAGGGTCATTAAAAAGCTCAATGGCTTCATCAACAGAACGAATTAATAGTTTCATGCCATTAGGAACAGCCATCTTTAAGGTCATTTGCATGACGTCATTTTTTGCTGCATCATCATTTGCCACGACCAGCAGAGGGGCATTTAATTCTTTAGTCCAGACTACTGCTACTTGCCCATGGATTAAGCGATCATCTACGCGAATTTGTGTAATCATTATTATTTCCTCCTAAAATATTGAGTCTTCTTCGTTTAATAGTGTTAAGCCAACTAATTGTACCTGACTTTCATTGATTGCGGATTCGATCAACTCGTTCGTGATCGGTTGATCTTCGGCAACAAATAGCAAGGATAGAATAATGGCTAAGTTGGTGTTAGAAATTATAAAGATCGTTTCTTTTTTTCGTTGCAGGACCTCTGTCACTACTTTTTGATTGACACTACCTCCAAATAAGTCTGTAAAAATAATGCCTTGCTGATTTTCGTTAATTGAATCAATAAATGAAACAATCTCAGGTGTATAATCGTCATCTGTGACATAAGCATTAATGACTGTGACATCATTACCTTTGTCAGCTAAAATAGTCAACGAGCTTTGAAGCCCTTTTGCCATCTCTCCATGGGTGGCAATTAAATATTTTTTTTCCATTGTCTTCACCTCGCTTTATTGAATCGTTAGCACACTTTACTATTAGCAATTACCGTGCCAAAAATAATTGAGACTAAAAAGCTTGCTGTGTAGGCTTTCTATTATAGAATAGATATGTTTAAACAGATTGCTTGTGACCTCAACAGATAGTATATTTTTGGAGGAAGTAATAAATAGAAGTAGAAAATAGTGGACAGCAAAAATCCCTCTAATTTAACGCTAGCAGTTAAGTAGAGAGCCAGTCATTTTATTAGGAGGGAGTTTTTTTATTTATATCAGTAAGTTTCAAGTAAAAAAATGCGAGTGTCTTGATCATGTCTTGTATCAGCTAAATCAGCAACTAACATCAGCTGTAATTACCGTTATTGATGAAAAAAAGCTCGACCTGTTCAAAAGCTTAAAAACGTACCTCGAGTTTAGAGCGTATGTAATTTGTGTTATTAATGCTACTCCTAGCAAAAGGAATACCTAGCTTATCAATTTAGCTATATCCACCGTATTATAGAGGTTGTTTAATTGGGACTATGCCTTAAAAGAGGCTAAGTTGCCTAAAAATTGATGGTTAATGACTTGAGGTTTTTTTCTAGTCAGTATAGGAATAGTATTTTGATGATACTTATCACTTTTTTTAGTAACAACAGAGGTAATAAGGCAATTTAGCTAGGTAATGTTAAAATAACTATTATTCGCTTGTTGCTGACAAGTTTTATTACTTATAATAGGGGGGAGTAGAGACGTCGGGGATGAAATAGCAAGTAGAATCAAGCGATTATTTAGCCAGTTCTTTATACTGACTATAGATTGATCGAGACGAGGTGAAGGGATAATGTATGAGTGGCAACAACAGATTCAATTCATCCTTGATGAGATTGATACGTGTATTAAAAATCATAACGATGAAGCGTTGTCGTTGTGTCATCTTTCGCGAAAATTGGGGTATTCCGAATTTTATACGACAAGAAAATTTAAGGAAATCTCGGGCTTATCCTTCAGGGAATATTTGCGAAATCGGAAGTTAGCATTTGCCTTGAAAGAGGTGCGTGATAGTAACAGGCGTTTGTTGGAGATTGCCTGTACTCACGGCTTTTCTTCACATGAGGCTTTTTCTAGAGCATTCAAAAAAATGTATGGGCTGACTCCCAGTGACTATCGTAGAAATCCTCGACCAGTTGTCCTTCGTACTAAAATAAGTGTCTTCGACCGATACTTTTTAGGATTAGGAGAGATAGGGATGATGGCATCTACAAAGGATATTAAGACGTATTTTATTACCATTCGAGCACACAAATTTTTGCATATTAAAAATAGTGAAAGCAATGGCTATTGGGATTTTTGGCAAAAGCAAGCCCTTATTCCAGAGCAAGATTCTGAAACTATTTGCGGACTACTTGATAGTATTAAAGGGAAGCTGGATGATAATGGCGGAAGTGAGATTAACAGTGGCAGTGGTCAGATTATGGCTTATATCAATGATCCAGAAGGCAGGCTCTGTGATTGGGGGATTCCGCGGACGGAGTGTTATGGTGTGCGACTTCCGATTGATTATCAGAGAGAGGTACCTCCGCAAATGGCGTTATTGGATGTTCCAGAAGCGGATTATTTAGTGTTTGAACATGGCCCATTTAATTATGAGCAAGAAAATCGTAGTGTAGAAGAGAAGGTCGAGCAAGCCATGGCAACCTTTGATTTTTCTGATACGGATTTTTGCTTCGACACATCTCCTAATAGGATGATTTATTTTTATCATGATCCAGAACAATTTTGGAAATACATTAGGCCGGTGCGAAAGATTAGATGAGAAAAATCTTTTGAGTCAATTCAATTTTTTTAACCCGCTAACGACAAAGCATCCATAGAAGGGAATTTTTTACTTTTTAGTAGATAGAGTAAGGTTTCTATTTCTGCCGTACTCACTCTGAAAAATTGATTAGTTGAAATAATCTATTTTTTCGGGGGAGAGCGGTGTGAGGTCTTTGTAATTTTTTAGTCGTTAGAATTATTCGTTGTGATTAATTGATTAAAGCTGTAATTCCAAATTTCAACCCCGTCATTTATTAATGTCTTACTTGAAAAATTGATGAAACCATTTTTGACATAGAAATCGTAGTTATTAGCGTTTTGAGTCATTAAAGTTAGTAGTCCACCGCCATTTTTTTTGATATAAGGCAGTATACATTGTTGAATAAATTTTCCCCCAATACCTTCTCCTTGTCGAGTCACCCTAACAGCTAAAGTGTCTATGTACCAAGCGTTTTGGGCTGCTTGTTTGCAATCAATTTGAGCGGTATCATAAATTGATAAGAATTTGATAAAGCTTGGGAGGCCTAAGTTGGCTATTAATTTCCAGCCACCAGATATAGCGTAATCTAAAAAATTTATTTCCGGTACAGTTTTCTTTTTGACCAATGCTGCGGCTACAATTTCTTTTTCAATGATAGTCACAAAGCATAGATGTCTACGAAAATAGGAAGCGGTGTTTACACTAAATAGATTACGTATAAACATCTTTTGATTTTTTCCTTTAGGGTTAAAAATGTACATGAGTGGGTCATTTTTAAATGAGTCTGAAAATAAGTCAATAATTTGTGGTATTTCTTCTTTTTTTGCGACACGGAATTCTGTTTTAGGAGTCGACTTTCTTGGATTATCACTCATAATAAATACCCCACACAAAAAAATAGGTAAAACAGAGGGATGTTTCTATTTAGATATAGATAGGCGAATCCACAAATAATCGAGAAGACCATGCATGAAAAACCATTCCACAGATCCCCACCTGTTGAAATAAAATGAAACGCTCCCCAAGTTAGGGCTAAAAATAGGCCACCAACGGGAATTGTGGATGGCTTTCCTTGCCATAAATCAAATGATTTTTGAGCAAATATTACAATAAGTAATATGAGGAATATTTCAATAAAATAGTAGAGATACTGAGTCGTGAAAAGATAAAGGTTATTTTTTTTATGAAACTCACCAATCACTTTCAATGTTTGCCAATCAATAAAAGTAATGATTTTGCAAGTAATTAAGAGAAATCCTACTATAATCCAGTTTCTTTGTTCTAATTTTTGATAACTTAAATAGCTAATTTTTTCAGTCAAACGATTGCTATACGCCGCAACACAACTAATAGAAATCAGCCATAAAATGACTGTCACTATCCAGTGTCCTCCTTTTTGACTATTAGAATAATTGGTGTAAGTAACATTAAAAAGAAGAGGTTCCAAAATTCCTAAAGAGAAGAGCTCCAACATAAAAAGAAGAAAAGTAACAAAGGCTAACGCTAGATATTTTTTTGACAGGTTTTTCATCAATACGGTCCTTCCTAAGTGATTAGAGAATGAGTTATTTATGCTGATAGGGAATAGATATAGATTGGATAATTTCATTGGTTTTCAATTTCCAATCAATGTCTGATGTTTGGTTGGGCATAATGGCTATACTGGCTAATCCATGAACGAGTGACCACATGGCTATAAATTTATTTTGAATATCCTCATGAGATAACCCGCTTTTTGATAGTACATCTAATGATATCTTTTTGAAGAACTCTAATGGTTTGATAGAGCTTTCGTTTGATAGTTTTAAAGAAAAATTCAGTTCATTATTTCCTCTTGAAAATAAGAAATAGTAATAGTGTGGATTGTCGATAAAAAATGTGACATAGCCCTCTCCAATTTTTAGTAAGATATCTGACTGAGTACGATGCTCCGTAGCGATCGATTTTAATACGTCAACAAATTGTTTCTCTATGTAGCTTTGTATATCATTTAGAAATATTTCTTTATTTTTAAAATGTGCATATGGGGCAGCGTTACTCACGCCGCATTTTTTTGCCACTTTTCGAAGTGATAGAGATTCTATCCCAACTTCATTAATCATCACAATTCCAGACTCAATGAGTGTTTGTTTCAGATTGCCATGATGATAGGTTTCACTATTCATTAAAAGGTCTCCTTGATATTTTTATAAAAGTATATCATTTAATCTTTACACTGTAAAGATCGGGTGAGAGTTAAAAATAATTATAACTATCGTCACTATAAAGGGGAAATCGTAATAAACCAGATAAATACGCAACTTACCCCTTTTCCTCTGTTCTTACCCCAGATTACTCAATAAAATAGACAAATCCCTATATGTATGGGGTTTTTAAAGACGAATAGAGACCAGCAACAGTCATTTTGGGTCGAATAGCCTCTTATGAGTAACGGTACCAATTAGACAGTTCCAAGAGAGTCGTGATATAACTAGACTGATGAGACTTAATCGTTCTTTTCAAGAGCAGGATATTAGTGGCAGATATAATAAAATAATGTCTTCGTTTTGCGGACATGAACCAATCGAGAATTGGTTATTATATAACATTGATTTAAAGTGAGTGTGGGAATTCGTATGACTTATGGCCCAGAGATTGGCTCTTAGTTTTAACATAACAAGATATCCGAAAAGTCATGTACGCAAACAGCGTACATGGTTCAATCGAGAAAAAAATAGTTAATAACATAAAGAGGGAGTGCTTAAACAGCGCTCCTACTCATGATGACTTGCGTCTGATGGCCTCTGATTGATTGGAAGTGAGTTAGAGATACGGTGTGATTAATTGTTTAACATAACAACTTAGTAAAAGAAACATGTAAGCAAACTGCGTACATGTTTCAATCGAGAAAAGGCTATTTTTATAACGTAAAGTTAAGTTCAAAAGGAAAGTTTAAAGGCGTTAAACAGGGCTCTCGTTCTAAGTGAACTAAACCTTTTCATCTATCAAGAATGTATAAGGGTAAGGCTTTAATAACAAACTAGTAAAAAAGCATGTACGGTTTTTACGGACATAAACTAGATAGACGCTTTGTGCTCTAAGTGGATACCGATATGACCGATACCGAATAGTATGATAGCGATAATCATTGGTATGGATTTTCCGTAAATACCTAATAAAAAGAAAGCAACCACAGGAAGTGTCGCACCTGCAACTGGAACTCCTAAAAAGTTACTATAAAAGTCTGACAAAGTCTTTTCACTTTTAAAATAGTTAATCCACCAGCATTCATAAAGAAGCATGGCAATGAAGGTGACAATTAGCCAAATAATCCATGGCCCGAAGCTGCTTGGATTAAATGTTTTGGTAAAAAGAGCGATGGTTGTGACGCAAACTTGTCCAATTCGTTCTAAAAGGGATAATCCTTTATTTTCGTTTTCAGGGCTGTATTCTTTAGGTTGATTTTTTGCCCAAATCAAATTTGGAATGATTAGCATTAGCATAAATAGTAAGCCAATATAGGAAAAGCCTATGGTTTCAATCATGTTTGTCCCCCATAAAAGTAAGTTAAGTTGCTTCTTAACAATTATATCAAAGTCTCCTCCTACTTTTACAGTTGTTTTTATTTAGAGGAAAAGGATTTCTAATTGAAGCATTGTTTATGAACTTAAATTGATTTCAGTGATGCCATATGATAAAGTCAGGTTATAATTTGAGACTCATGAAGGAGGAGGATCATGACCTATTCAATCGGAGCATTTTCTAAAAGGGTCAATCTGTCTATTGATACGTTGCGTTATTATGAAAAAGAACTGCTAATTATTCCCTCACGAAATGAGATTAATCGAAGAGTGTATGATGAGGCGGATGTGGCATGGATTGAGTTTATCAAAAAGCTCAAGCTGACGGGAATGCCAATAAAAAAGATGAAAAGATATGCCGAATTACGCTATCATGGCAATGAAACGGTAGAAGAACGCCTGCAACTGCTGTATGAGCAATCGGATGTATTGGTTCAAAAGAAGCAAGAAATTGTGGAACATATTGAGTTTCTTGGTGACAAAATAGAGATCTATCGAGAGATGTTAAACAAGTCAAAGTAATAAAATGAATCAAAAACGCGACAGCTCCTAGAAAGGAATGTCGCGTTTTTGATTGAGCGTGATTAATTAACAGTCAGCGATAATTTATATTTAGTGATAATGAGCTTACAGTACTTTTGAATAAGCCTCAAAATGTAGAGGCCTACGACTATCATTAGGATAGAAACGAAGATAGCGCTGATAAATTGTGGGAAGCCTGTTAACATATAGCTACTTGAAATAACCATTAAAGGGATTTGTGTTATACCTAATAGGTTGGTGGTGGCGATACCGATTATTAAGCTGGCTAAGACGATAAATAGGGCTGCTACACAAAAGAATGTTGGGATTAAAATAGTGCCAACTAAGCCTAGTGATCCTAATTGTAAAACGGAAATGATCGGTGACACGGTGATCTTTTTTTGATTAAGTTGACAATCGGCTACATAAGCTTTTGCCAGTTTTTTCGGATGTCCAAGTCGTTGCAAAATGTCATCAATAGAATCTCCTCTATTAAGAGATTCATAGATATGATTCCTAATTTCTTTTGTTATTTCTGACGCTTCTTGGCTATTTACTTTTTCGATTTGTTTATCCAAATCATTTAAAAAGGCTTCTGCTTTTTCTGCTGAATTCATTTTATTAGTCATAGTTATCAGTCCTTACTGTTTTATTGTGTCAATGGCAGTATTGAGATTTGTCCATTCATCATCCATAATTTTTAAGAAAGCAGTCCCTTCTGTTGTGAGGCTGTAATATTTTCTTGGGGGTAAACCTTCAGCAGATTCTTTCCACTGATAGTTAATTAAGCCATCTCGTTCTAATCGCTTTAATAACGGGTAGATCGTTCCTTCTTTGGTGGCTAAGACATTCCATTGCGCTAATGTCGTAATAATATCGTAGCCGTAAGTTTCTTTTTTGCTAATAATAGACATGATGCTATATTCTAAAATGCCTCTTTTGACTTGTGCTAGCCAATCTGATTTTTCCAAAAGTTTCCCTCCTTTTTTTATATCGCTACATACATAGTACCGCATAGTATGTAGCGAGTAAAGATTTTTATGAGATGAAGTTGGGGGAATCTGAATAGGATAGTTAATAGAATGCTGGTATAGCAGCGTTTGATAAAGACATAATAAAACAGAAATCGCAAAAAAAGATGTCAGCGTGTAACTATGCGACATCTTTTTTAGATAATTATCGGTAGTGAAAGTAGAAATTGAGAGGTTAAGAAGGAAAGAGAAAATTTGATAACTTAGTGTGGGATAATCTATCTAAACTAGAAACAAGAATGGAGCTGTGGCTTATATCACAGCTCCAGTGGCAAAAAGGTTCCAAAAATTATTTCAAATTTGCTTCTTCCATAATTCTAATCGCCCGTTCAGCTCCCACATCCTCATTATCAAGTACTTTATCCCAGATAAAAGACTGAATGCCAATACGTTCATCAAGAGTTTCATTCCATGAAACAGTGAAGCCCGCTTCAGTGAGTAATTCAACGACACGTTTTCCAACCAAGAGGGCTTGAGCTTCATCGCCATCAGTACTATGGAAGGCAAGATAAAGGCTTTGGATTGCGGGAGACATGCTTCGCTCAATGTCCTGTTGGTGGTAAAAGCAATACCCGTTTCTAGGGATATTATGTTGCTTCATAAATTGAAAGACCGTCCCTACTTCTTCATGTCCCTCGCTTATATCAAAGCCAGCAAAGTCAATTGCGATGATTCCTTCACGATTCAGCTGATCGAATACGTCACGTAGTTTTTTGTAATTAGTGCTGCTTGGATGTGTCGGTCGGTGATTCTGAACCTCGACTAGTATCTTTTCAATAAGATCTGGAGAGGGTTCTTCAAGGTCATATTCTGAAAAAATTTCTTCTAGGTATTCAGTTGCTAATTCTTCTTTATCATCTTGATCGTAGTAACCAGAGTTGACTGTAAAATTAAGGGCGTCAATTATTTCTTCTTTTAAGTCATCGCTATAGAGTTCCATGGGTGTTGTGCTTCCTTTCATGTGTTAGTTTTGGGTAGTGGATTTGCTCTTCAAATACAATTGGATATCTCGACGAAGTTGTGATTTTTTTCCCTTACCAGAGATTAACTCCTTGAAAGGTTTGAGAAGTAAGAGACCACCAGAGATTGTTTCATAAGAAAGCCGAATATAAAAATAATTTATTTGTTCGATAGTAGCCAATAGATAAAATAATAGACCAACAATGAGGCTTGTAGAGGAGATAGTTGCTTTTGAAAATGTAATCACAGGGAGATACGTAATGATTAATCCCCAATTAATCCACATTAGTGGGTAGAATAGTCGACCCATTTTTATGCGATTGAGGCTCTTTTTTTTGTCATCCTATTTAAGCTATTGTGCCAATAAAAACTTCCTTCTAATAGTAGTAGGCATATTAATGCCAGTGGATAGAAGGAGGCAATTTGTAAGATGAAAGGTTTTGAACCAAATGCTATATCTATCATAAATTTGGTGATGAAATAAAGCCCAACAAATATGAGTAAGTTATAGAGTTCATAGCGTGCTAAAAATGTTAATTCAGACTTTATGGGTCTTTTTTTTAAGGTTTTTTCCATGTGATTCTCCTATGTTTGACATATTATTAACTATACTAGATTGATTTAAGTAATGTCAAAATAATTTGAGTATTACTTGAAAGTGACTGGTGAAAGAGTTAACTATTTGGATAGGGGCTATTTCAAACAAAAAGAAGTTTGAAAAAAGGCGTTTAGCTAAATATAGTAAAAAGGGGCTGTACTTTATGTCACAGCCTCGTTCTTTGATTGCTATAGAAAAAAATGAACTCTTATGTATGTCACTTCTGAAACGACCCAATAATTTCGTGTCTTTTTTGTATCGACTTATTAATTAACTCACTATGGATATCTTGGTATGTATCCAAGTATTCATCCACCTAATTTCTTTTTGAGCTAGATAAAGTAGAATATTTTGACATCAATTTCCCATCTTTATCAACTCTGACACTAATATCAAATGGCAGATTGGCATCATTTTGTCGAAAGTTACTCACTCTGAAGTGATTGTCATTTTCAACAGAGACGACAAACCCATCTTTATTAGCAATGATATTCGGTTTTTCTATATAGATTGGAAAATCGATTAGGCTAGTTGGCATAACATTAAGCGAGTAGGTTATATTGTCCTCCTTTAGTTCATACTCATTTTGACTATCGTGAAAATTAGGGGAGTGAACCATCTCCCAACCATAGGCAGTCAGATTATGACGATAGCGGATTTCATTCATTTGTGCTGTTGTATTGATGCTTAGATAAGCACTGATTATCAGACCAATCACAATTAATAGGATGTTATAGTAGCGATTCATTTTTAATTTTTTTGACATATCTTTTGTCATTGTTCTGTCATCTCTTAAAAGATTATCTAGAGAGAGGTCAAATAAATCACAAATTGAAATGACTGTATCTAAGTCTGGATAATTCCTGCCAACTTCCCAACTAGAAACAGTCGAACGAGACACATTTAATAATTGAGCGAGTTGGTCTTGGGTTAATTCTTTTTTTAACCGATTTTCTTTGATTCTATCTCCAATGTTCACGACATCACCTCTAACCCTATTTTCTCAAAAAAGCTGAGACATAAAGTCGTTTTGCTCCGAGCAATCTCGAAGAATACGAACAATCGGCTATTTCGATTGCGCGTATTTTGAGAAATTGTTGAGAGAGCAGACTTTTGGAGCGCGTTAATAATATCACTTCTCAATAGTGGCTGACACGTATCGTATCATCTTGATTTATCAACGTTTTGCTCACCGTTGATAATGAGTGATATTTTATTCATTATAACAATTAATAGAAGATGGTTCTATTTTTCCCTTGGGTTCTCTTTAGACAAGACAGATGATAATTAAGCCACATCATTTAGGACATATAAGTTTTTTGTTCGCAATATAGTGGGATAAAAAACGGTAAAGTTATTTACATTGCTGTAAATTATGTTATATTTATGTAGAAGAGTATTAATACACTGGCTATTTTTGTTCGAAATGCTACCGTTTAAAGTTAGGTGTTTTGAAAAAATATTAGTGTTGTTAGTATGTCCGTAGTTCTCTGTTTTTTATATAATAATGATAAATAGAAGAAAAAGAGTTAGTTTAGGATGGGATAAGCAAGCAATACTGCCTTGCGGTGCAGACTTTTCTTATGGAAGTTTGCTAGTGGCCGTTCCTTATTTGATTGGATTTTGATTCGATAAACCACATAAAGTGAATATTTTTGATCGAAAAAGGTTACTATTTTATAACAAAGGTCAGGGATAGTAGATTTTTTACTACAAATAGATGGGAAAATGCCTGTTAAAGTGTTCTGTAATTCCCACTTGTAAGAGATATTCCTTATTTAGGATAGGCCTGTAGGGTCTTATTTGATTAGTTTCATTTTTTTAGAGTGACTAGGCGACAACTTAATAGAGTATCTGCCGCCAAATGTCTATGTTACATATTAAAGAAGCCACTAACAAGTTAATTGTTAGAATAAAAAATAAAGGTAAGTAGTCTAATGGATCAAACAATAGGTTTAGTTGGATTAGGAGAGAAGTATTTTGGGTCAATTGAAACTAATTTTGACAATCAAGTGGTAATTATATCCATTACCGAGCAAACGCCGCACTATTATTTTGATAAGAAAACGTATGCAAAAGTGACGATAAAAAATAGTGCAGGGAAAATAAAATATGAAAAGAATGTAGAAGGAAATCATGCGGAGATGGGGGTAGATCGTGTTGCTATTTCAGTAGGAGATACTCTTGAGATTTTTCATGAGGAGACTAAAAATCGACTTCGATCAAGTGATGCTAGTATCGATTCTTCTCAAAAAATTAATACTTGGATCGTTACAAAGCAGGGATTGAAAAACAATGCCATTGCTGCAACTTTTGAAGAGGAATTAATCAAGCGTATTGAGCATACTGCAAGCTTGTTAGAAAAAGAATCTGCCTTATGGAAATCGTCAACTGCCCAAGTGACAGAAAAGAAGAAGTTGAGGTCAACTATTGAACAACTATCAGAACCGGCCAGAACAGCCTACAAACTAAAATATTCTGAGCTGTTTTTAGGTGATAAAGCAGAAGGCTGTGAGCAAGTTGATTACACGTTTAAAGGATTAGGCGATAACTTATTTGCGACAATGAGGATTTCTTTGATTGATAAACAAGTAACAGTTGAGACGAAAGAGGTTAGACCTCACTGGTATTTTAGTCATCAATTATACGCAAGTATTGTGCTACAAGATGAAGAAGGTGTAAGAAAATACACGAAAGAATTTACCGGCAGGTCGAATTATTCAGATAATCAAGAAAAAATCCCTCTTGCTAAAGGCGACTATATAACTGTTACCCATAAAGAGGCCAAGTATCGTTTGATAATCTTGAATCAAGCAACCCATGAGCTTTTGCAGGCGAAAGAGAGGGTCACGTATCAGTTCACAGGAAGGGGATTAAAACAGGTTGAAACAAGCACGATTCCAAAGGCTAAGCCGGAAATTGGTCAAGAATTTAATTATACGTTTAAAGGCGTAAATGATCGTGTCATTGCAACTGTTGGCGTTTCTTTAGCAGCTAATCAAGCGGTTATTGAGACAAGAAAAGTTAGACCTCATGGTGGATTTAAAAACGAAAGATATGCCGGTATCTTGATACAGAATCAAAATGGTGTGAAAAAATATGCTAAGGAATATGTTGGTAATGTCGATTATTCTGCGAGGCAAGAAGACGTGATTCTTGGGATAGGTGATTATATAACGGTTACTCATAAAGAACCTAAGAATCGCTTAGCGATAGTGAATCAAGAAACAAATGAGGCCTTAGCGGCGAACGGGACAGAGACACTTACCTATCAGCTCACTGATACTGGCTTGAAACAAGTCGAAATGATTGCTATTTCTGAGGTCAATTCAGAAGATGGTAAGCAGTTTAATTATGTGTTTAAAGGTCAGGAAGACAAGGTATTTGCTACTATGAAGGTTTCTTTAGCAACGAGCCAAGTGATGATTGAGACAAAAAAAGCGCAGCCTCATGGTAGTTTCAAAAACGACAGATATGCAAGTATTTTGATCCAGAATAAAAATGGTGTAAACAAATATGCGAAGGTTTATATTGGCACAGTTAATTATTCTGCTGGTCAAGAAGACGTGACTCTTAGGATAGGTGATTATATAACGATCACTCATAAAGAGGCAAGCAAACGATTACGTATAGTAAACAAAGACTTGAATGTAGGGTTAGTAGCCAAGGAATCAGTTGTCTATCAGATTGCTGATAGTGGCTTGAAACAAGTTGAAATCAGCTCTATTCCTAAAGTTAAGCCAGAAGAGGGAAAAGAATTTAACTACACGTTTAAAGGTCAAGCTGACAATATCTTTGCCACAATGGCAATTTCTTTAGTAACTAATCAAGCGGTTATTGAGATGAAAAAAGCGCAGCCTCATGGTGGTTTCAATAATGAGACCTATGCAAGCATCCTGATTCAGAATAGTAATGGTGTGAGCAAATATCGGAAAGAGTATAGTGGGAGAACGGATTATCCTGCTCGTCAAGAAAAAGTAACACTTGCAATTGGCGATTATATTACTGTCACTCATAAAGAGGCAAACAAGCGATTAAGCATAGTGAACCCAAAACTAAATTTAATGTTAGCGACGAAAGAGATAATGACACATCAGCTCACTAATAATGGCTTGAAGCAAGTTGAAACGAGCTCTATTCCTAAAGTTAAATCAGAGGAAGGCACAGAGTTTAACTACACGTTTAAAGGTCAAGCGAATAATATCTTTGCCACAATAGCGATCTCTTTATCAGCTAATCAAGCGGTTATCGAGACGAAGAAAGCGCAGCCTCATGGTGGTTTTAACAATGAGACCTATGCAAGTATCTTGATCCAGAACAGCAATGGTGAGAGTAAGTATGCGAAAGAGTATAGTGGGAGAGTTGATTATCCGGCTAGCCAAGAAAAAGTGATTCTTGGGATCGGTGATTATATTACAGTCAGCCATAAAGAGGTGGATGAACGATTAAGTATAATGAACAAAGAATTAAATCTAGCTTTAGCGACGAAAGAGCTGATCACGTATCAGATTAGAAATACGGGTTTAGAACAAGTTGCAACTAGTTCAATACCTGTGCTCGGTCTGATTGTAGAAGAAGGGCAGCAATATGAGTACACATTTAAGGGCATGGGTGATAACGTCTTTGCGATCATGGGGATTTCTTTAACAAGCAAGCAAGCGATTGTTGAGACGAAGATGGCACAACCTCATTGGTATTTCACTGATATGTATGCGAGTATTCTGATACAAAGTGAAGGTGGGGCCCAAAAATACGGGAGAGAGTATGGCGGCAGGACCACTACTGCTGTTGAACGAGAATTAATTCCCCTTTCTGTCGGTGACTATATTACGGTCAGTCATAGAGAGCCTATGAATCGATTAATGATACTAAACAAGGTAACAAATGAGCGGTTAGAAACAAAAGAAACGATTACCTATCAATTAATTGATAATGAGTTGAAGCAAATAGAGACACACTTGATTCCTAAGCCTAAAGCAGAAGACGGTCATTGTTTTAATTATACATTCAATGGCTTAAGTGATAAAATGTTTGCTACGATGGTTCTTTCTATATGGGAGGGTCGAGTGACTATTGAGACGAAGGAAGCACAGCCCCATTGGTACTTTAATGATGTTTACGCAAGTATTCTGATACAAGATGGAATGGGAGCGAAAAAATATGGGAAAGAGTATCGTGGCAGGGTGAATTACACCGTTGACCGAGACATCATCCCTCTCTCTATAGGTGACTATGTCACTGTTAGTCACAAGGAAGACAGGTACCGACTGGCTATACTGAATCAAGAGACAAGTGAGGTTCTCGAGACGAAAGAAACAGTCACTTATCAAATAACGGAGACAGGATTAAAACAAGTAGAGATGAGTCTAATTCCTGAGCCAAAACCAGAAAATGGTTACCAATTTAATTATACGTTTAGAGGGTTAGGTGATAAGATATTTGTAACGATGGTTCTATCTTTAGGAACTAACCAAGCGATCATTGACACGAAGGAAGCGCAGCCTCATTGGTATTTTACTGATATGTATGCAAGTATTCTGATACAAGACGAGAATAGGATAGAAAAATACGCGAAAGAGTATAGCGGTAGAACGGATTATGCAGCCGAACAAGAAGTTGTTCCTCTTTCTATAGGAGATTATATTACTGTCAGCCATAAAGATTTTAAGGATCGATTAACGCTATCTAATAAAGAAACAAATAAGGTCTTGGAAAAGAACGAGGTAATCACGTATCAGATAACGGGTCATGGCTTGAAACAAGCCGAGCTTTCTTTTTGATAATGAAGTCATAAGCTGATGTTGAATCAGCACTAAGTCAAATGGTACGGACGGCTAGAATTGGGTCGAATTTTTCCACCGAATTAGGCAACTTTGTCAGTGATGACAGAGTTGCCTTTTTGGGTTAAATTAAAGCGAACTAAAATGCGATGTTTGAAGTTCCAAAACTACGGTAGGCATAGACTTAACGACGTGTTTAAATGACTCGAAATTGTTAGTTGATAAACTTGACTGTGTGGTTACCACAAGGTTTATAATGAATGCAACTCATAAGGGAGGAACAAATTATGAAACCACTCACAACTGGCGAGCTTGCTAAATTATTTAATCTGTCAAAGTATAAAATCAGATATTATGTTGATAAAGGGCTATTAAAACCAAAAAGAAATAAGGAAAATAACTATTACTATTTTGAAGAAATAGATATTTATCGCTTATATCAGATTAACATGTTGAGAGAAGTCGGGTTTTCCATTAAAGAAATACAAGCTAGTTTGACATTAGAAGATATACAACCAATGTTTGAAGAAGCAGAAGTTAAAATCCAACAAAAAATTAATGAGCTGTTGGAGATTCAGAAAATTATGACAAAAATGATTGATTCACAAAAAACATACAGCTTGAACGACATCGTTTTTATTGAAAGGGAAGAACGTTGGTATGCAAAAATTCTGGAAGAGGTGATTGAGGAGGAGTCAATCGACTATTTTAAAGCAGCAACCTTAACAATCCCTCATTTAGATGAGCCCTATTACGTTTTATCGAAAAATAACACTGCTACTATGTGCTTGAAGAGTACAAAAGAATCTTGTGATTATGTCTTTCCATCAGGAACATATGCTTGCAAGAGTTTTGTGGTGAAAGACCGAAGAGACGTTGAAAAACAAGTGGCTGCTTTTTTTAGCGATTTGGTAGTTAGTATGAGTAACGCCTCGCGAGAAAATTTTCTTCTTTATGAAAATATACCGTGTTCATTGGCCTATAATAGTGGAATGATCTATTCGATTGAGGTGAAATTATGACCATTAGTATCAAAAATATGAACGCTTGTGAGATAAAGCATCCTGTTGACGAATTATCTCATTTAGTTTACGAGGGATTTGAAGCGAAATTTTCAAAGAAATTATTTTCTAACCAAGAAGTATGGCATGTCATTGTCGCTTTTTGTGAGTATCTAATGAGTGAAAAACAAGAAAAGCTAGTTATTGCTGAGGATAATGGCAAATTGTGCGGTTGTTTATTTCTAACAATGAGTGGAGATACCTACCAAAAAATTTATTCGTCACTGAAAAAGACATTGTCTGTTTCTCAATGCATCAGATTGTCAATGTTACTGGGGTTACTATCATATCAACCGGATGAGGGGGAAGGCTATATTGATTTTATGGCTGTGTCGTCGGAGGTTAGAAGTAGGGGGATTGGAAAAGCCTTGATCGGTTATTGTCAGACTATTTTTTCTGAGACGGGACTGACTTTATATGTCGCAGAAAAAAATGCTAAGGCTGTTCGATTGTACACGGATTTGGGTTTTAAGGTAATAAAAAAACAAACAAGCGTGTTGATGGCATCAACAATCGGTTTAAAGGGGTGGTATTTGATGAAATGGCAGCGATAGCTCGAAATATATGGAGTGTCTTGAGAGGGATTTTTCCTAAGTTATTTTGTATTAATTGTTATACAAGGCGGCTATCGCCTTACTTCTACGTGACATTTCTGCGCGAATATGAGACGGCTCTAGGCACTCGCATTTATCCCCAAAACTAAATAGAATGTTGTAGTAATAGTCATTTTCTATGAAAGGAAAGCTGACAAGGTAGTGTTCGTCATCAAGGGAAGAGATATCATCCTCTGAGCAGTACTCAAGAGCGATATCCATAACTGATTGATGAATTCGAAGCGTAATTTTTGTCTGCAGAGTTTCCAAAACATCAGAAAACTCTAAGTGTGGTTTTTGATAGTCCCGTGGCACAAAAAGGGTTTCTTGTATGTGTAGGTTTGTTAAGCGAGATAGCTTGAATAAACGAAAATCATTTCTTTTCAGACAGTAGCCCTGACAGTACCAGTAACTACTTTTCAATACAAGCTGATAAGGCTCGATGGTACGTGCGGTTTTATTTCCATGGCGGTCTGAATAGTCAAAGGTTAGTAGCTTTTTTTCCTCTAAAGCGGTCTTAATTAGTTCTAAAAAGGGCTGTAGATTTCTGTTACTTATCCACGGACTTAAATCAATATGTAGCTGATTTGTTTTTAATTCAATGTCCTTCGCTCTGTCAGCAGGGATAAACCGTTTGACTTTCGCTAGGGCGTTGACCAACTCATCGCCTCGTACCGTATCGGAAAGGCTCGTGAGTCCCAGCAAGATAGTGGCAAGGTCATTAGATGAAAAAACATGTTTATCAACCTTATAATTCGGCATGATTTCAAAGCCACCACCAACGCCTGATGTTGAGCGAATAGGGATACCAGCCAGATTGATAGTATCTATGTCGCGATAGATTGTGCGAGGAGAAACTTCAAACATAGCCGCTAGTTGCTGAGCGCTAATCCGTTCTTTATCAAGAAGAATCATGATAATGCTAATAAGTCTTTCGAGTTTCATACTAGTGTTACCTTTCAGTATTAATTTTAACCATTGTATATTGTTGCCATACTGATGTCAACAATAGGATGATATAGTGAAGAAGTAATGAAAAGAGAGTTTAGGTGGAAATATCTTAGTAATTATTAGTAGTAACGTAGAAGACGAATTAGTTATAGAGAAAGAGGAGGAATTTTTATGGTTACAATCTATATTTATGTGCTTGATACATTGGCTGACTGGGAGATGGGGCATGTTATGTCAGAGTTGAATTCTGGTCGTTTTTTCAAAAAGGGAGCACAGCCTGTCACGCTCAAAACAGTTAGTTATTCGAAGGAGCCAATCCAGACAATGGGCGGCTTGGCGATAGTGCCTGATTGTTTAATTGATGATATCAGTATGAGTAAAGACAGTGTGCTGTTATTGCCTGGTGCTGATACGTGGAATGAGCCTAAGCATGGTGCTATTATCGAAAAGGCAGGCGATTTACTTTCTTTAGGCGCCACTGTTGGCGCTATCTGCGGTGCAACTGTGGCACTTGCTATCGTTGGGTTATTGGATAATCGCCCACACACTAGTAATGGGGCAGGGTTTCTTGACATGTTTGTTCCTAGTTATCGGGGACAAGCTGCTTATATAGATGAGCCATCAGTGGCTGATAATAATCTGATTACAGCAAGTTCAACGGGAGCGTTGCTGTGGACGAAGCAAATTATTGAGCGTTTGGATGTGTTTCAAGCCGATACACTGGAATGTTGGTATGACTATTTTAGTACGGGTGAGGCTAAGTCTTTCTTTAGTCTTATGGAGACACTGCCGTCACGTTTATAGTTAATGCCCTAAGTTATTATAGAGATACGCAGAGAAGTCAACAGCGATTAGGTTCTCCTAACAGTGCTGTTGACCTCTTTGATTTGGATATGAGTTTAATTTCGACTATTCTAACGTGGAGTCTTGACTTTCTTCCATTTGGTCAAACGCTTTTTGTAAGGTTTCAATCCGGACAGCTACTTTTTCTAAGGTATAGCATTTATTTTATTCGATTGAATCGGTTCGGAAATTGTGACAGAGAAAAAACTATATACATCCCGTAAAATAAGTCGGAAATATATATATTTGAATCAATTTCATAATTCCAATACCTTACGGCATAAGGGATTAAATCAACTAAAAAAAGAGAACCTCCCCATTTTTGATATAATGTAAGTGCAAGCCAACAGAATCAAAAAGGAGTGTTCTCTATGACTATTATACACCAAC